>NZ_BAAGSP010000004.1:0-166554 GCF_054782375.1 Yaniella soli | reverse complement strand
GCGAGCCTCATTATGGCGACGTCAACACCAATACCGGGCCCAGCAATATCACTACACAGCACGCGGCCACACTTTACAAACACGACTGTAGTACTAGGAGTTGATCAACGAAGAATTCGCCGAATTCCCACAACAGGGCAACAAAACCTTTGATGGAAATGACGATCGTGACTTCGAACCACACGGGAAATGTGAGCCGATACGTCTGTGCCGTGACCCCTAATGCAGCGATAATTGCAAATGTAATAGGAAACCCAGAGTAGAAGTGCACCACGGTGTCCCAGGGCGGCCAGGCCACATAGAGACCCAGTGCGCCGCCCACGTACGGGCCTGCGATCAATAGCAGCGCGTACTGTATCTGGAGACTGACTGGGAAGCGTGCCCGGGTCCAGTACTCGAGCAACCACGGAACACCAACGGTGAGCAGTAGAAGCGCAGCAATCCCGGTCCGTGCCCATTCGCCCTGGATGCCAAAGACGATGCCGGTGGCCAAGAATACGACCCCGGTGCACAGCATGGGAAGATGATCTTGCAGTGCAGGAGTTTTTCGCTCAATGGGCACTGTGTTCACGCTACCGCTTTCCCCGACGTCCCGGAGGAGGTGACGTTGAAAACTTCACCATGCGAGGACAACCGCGGTGGCATGTGACGCCCAAGCGATGACGGTACACAGGTGAAATACTTCGTGGAAGCCAAATGTGTTGGGAAACGGATTTGGCCGCTTCAAGCCGTATGCCACAGCGCCCAAACTATAAAATACTCCGCCGAGCACAATGCACCATACAACGGCACTGCCGCCTGCCTGATAAAAATCTGGGAGGAACCAGATCGCGACCCAGCCCAAGAGCAGATAAACGGCAACATATACCCAGCGGGGTGCAGACAACCACAATTGGCGCACAGCTATACCCACGAGCGCTCCGCTCCATATGATGCTCAGCAGCAGGATCGTCTGGCTGGTTTCAAGCAGTAACACCGCCAACGGCGTATACGTGCCTGCGATGAGCAAGAAAATATTGGAATGATCAACGCGCCGCAAAACTGCTCTGACCTTGGGCGTCCAATTGCCCAGATGATACACGGCCGATGAACCAAAGAGGATAACCGAGCACAGCGCAAAGACCGCCACGCTGACCCGTTGATACGTATGTTCGGGCTGAAAAATCGCAATGAGACCAGCCACCAATGCGATTGGTGCGGCGATCAGGTGGATCCAGCCGCGCAACCGCGGTTTGTGTACTGGCAACTCCGATGGTTGATGGGGCGAATGTGTCGGAGCAGCTCGAGAGGTCATGAACTCACCCTACTGTGCCGTGGTGGCGTTGCCGACGGTTACACCGTGATCTTTCGCAGGGCCAAACAACCCATCGCTTTGGGTCTGATGACACTGCTGCGGGTACTACAATCGAGCTATGTATGCCGTCCGTGCCACACACCTCGCTGACCAACTGCTCGACACGATGCCAGCCGATATGGCCACAAAAATACAAGCATACGATTGGCACCAGGCCAAAGTGGTGGAGCGCGGTAAAGACCATGTCCTGTTGATCGCCGACGACTTGGCGGTCGCCAGGCTACCGCGTCGGCAAGATCCCGAGCTTGAGCGCAAAATGCGGCTCCTTGCAGAACTCGACTTACCGTGGCGCGTGCCCAGTCCGCTGTCTGCCCTCGGCGACGGGGTGCTGCAGTCCTTTATTCCGGGCACCGCACATCCACATCGTGTCGGTGACGCAGCAACATTAGCCAACATCATAGAGGTCTTTGACAACTACGACACGAGCGGGTTGAGCCTCGGGGAACCCTTCGCCCAGCGCGGCCGGTTGACCCAACAGCAGCTAGCGGCCTTGGATCGCGTGGTCGATGATGGCATGGCGTGGGCGATTGCCGAACACGTGCACGCCTGGACCGACGAAGGTGTTGGAAAAGGACTGGTCCATGGCGATTTGGCGGGTCACAACATGCACTGGGTTGACGGTCAACTCGTCGGCATTTTGGACTGGGACTATGCAGCACGCTGGGATACGGCGCTCAATGCCACCTATCTGAACCTGTGGCACGGGGTGGAACTAGAAGCCATCACGGATGTACCGCATCGTGCCCGGGTGTGGTCGGGAGCGCTGGGACTATATGCGCTTGCCGATGCGCTGAGTTGGGATGTCTCCCCTGGCGGTTGGCGTCGACTGAACGCAAAAGTCCAGCCCAGGATCCTTGCCGCCTACCAAGCCCTGGCCCACGCCGAAGACTAACGCGATGAACCCGGGACAGATCGTTCACAGAGGCTTGGTTCCTCCAGTCGGCTGGGGTATGTCCGGCCAACCAGAAGAATCCGCCCGCTCCTCTAGCTGGTTTGGCGACACCAGGTTGGATAGCACGATGCGGGCAGCGAACTGCCCACATCGTGCGTGGTGATGTTTAGCTGAGCTTTTCGATGATGATTTCGCGAACGCGACCGGCATCAGCTTGACCCTTGGTCGCCTTCATCACCGGCCCGATCAGTGCGCCAACGGCCTGCATGTGGCCGCCTTTGATACGCTCCACGACATCTGGATTCGCAGCCATAGCTTCATCCACCGCGGTGGTCAATGCGCCATCATCCGAGACGACGGCTAGCGATCGTGCTTCCACAATCTGGGAGGGTCGGCCTTCACCTTCTGCAATGTGGCCAACAACTTGGCGTGCGATCTTGTCGTTGATCGTCTTGTCGGCAATCAACTGTTCAATCTCGACGACGTCCGCTGGCGTAACCCCCAGTGCCTCGGGCGAGACGCCTTGTTCGTTCGCGAGCCTGGCGATTTCACCCATCCACCATTTCCTGGCGGCTTCCGGTGTAGCACCGGCGACGATGGTTTGCTCGATCTCATCGAGGATACCAGCGGCAACCACATCACGAAATTCGGATTCGGAAAACGCCCACTCTTCGCGCAGGCGGCGACGACGCTGGACGGGGTTCTCTGGCAATTCAGCCCTAAGCCGCTCAATCCAGGCTGCATCGGTGACAATCGGCACCAGGTCTGGATCCGAGAAGTACCGATAATCGTCGGCATCCGATTTTGGTCGACCCGAACGCGTCGAACGGGCTTCTTCATCCCAGTGACGGGTTTCCTGAACGATGGTTTCGCCGGCGTCCAGGACTTTAGCTTGGCGGATGATTTCAGATTCCACCGCTGCTGCCACAGCACGAGTCGAGTTGACGTTCTTCGTTTCGGTACGGGTCCCGAAGGTCGCTGCCCCAATGGGCATGAGCGAGACGTTGGCGTCACAACGAATGTTGCCACGTTCCATACGCGCATCGGAGACGCCCAATGCCTTGACGATGTCGCGGATGGTCGCCAAGTAGGCACGTGCCAATTCTGGTGCGCGTTCGCCAGCGCCGGTAATCGGTTTGGAAACGATCTCAACCAGGGGCACACCCGCACGGTTGTAGTCAACCAATGAGGACGACGCGCCGTGAATCCGCCCGGTGGACCCGATGTGGGTGAGCTTGCCGGCATCTTCTTCGATGTGGGCACGCTCGATTTCGACCCGGAAGATTTCTCCGTCATCCAGTTCTACATCCACGTAGCCGTCGTAGGCGATGGCCGGCTCCAGCTGGGATGTTTGGTAGTTCTTGCCCAAATCCGGGTAGAAGTACTGTTTGCGTGCGAACCGCGATTCCGGGGCGATCGTGCAGTTCAGCGCCAGCCCGAGTTTGATACCGTATTCGATACCGGCCTGGTTAATGGTCGGGAGGGTGCCCGGCATTCCAAGATCTCCGGCAGTGACGTTGGAGTTGGGCTGATCTCCGAACGCGTTGGTTGCAGTCGAGAACATTTTGGTGACGGTGTTGAGTTCTACGTGGACTTCAAAACCGAGGACGGGTTCATACGTTTGCAATGCTGTTTTCATTTGGTTGCTCCTGCCGTGGTTTCAACGACCGTGCTGAGGCGGTACACCAGCTCGTCTGCATAGGGTGGTGCGCTGATGTGCACGCCCGCCACGCTTGCGGCGGGTAGGCCTGCCAACGAAGCACCCACCCCGGGGTTCGTGGATTCGTATTCTTCGCCCTGTTGGGTAATACCCGGGACTGCGATGGCATCAACGGATTCAAACGCCGCTTGGTATTCGTTGATGATGGCGGTCCGGATCCGTTGCGCCGGGTAGAAGTGCGTGTCGATCATGCCCGAGGACAACATGTGGGTCCCCACGATGATGCGGCGTTTTGTTTCGTACCCAAAACCGGCACCACGCGAGGCGACGATCACGTCTTGGACGGTGCCGTGCCCGGGGGTGACTCGATTGCCAAACCGGATGCCATCAAATTTGGCGAGGTTGGCGGAGAATTCTGCTGCACCAATAATGTGTGCGGCCTGACGTGCCTGAGACAGCGCGTCGAGCGTGACCTGGGTGGTCTGGGCACCGGCGGCGTGCAGCGCTTCCACACCAGCACGGTAGGACGCCCATGCTTCGTCAGTCACGTCTGATGGTTGGGTTACGGTGACGCCAATGGTGGTGCCAGCGATCTCGGCCTGAGCGGTGAAGTCCCAGTCGTACTGCACACTGGTGGGGTCTAGCTCATCGTGTCCCACGAGCACCTCGTGGAGGGCCTGAGCATCGGCAGTGCTCCGTGCGAGCGGGGTGACCGTATCCATCGAGGAGACTGCGGCCACCACACCAAAGCGAGAAATCGCACCGTACGTTGGTTTCATAGCCACCAAGCCGGTTTCAGCGGCGGCGCGGCGCGCGGTGCCGGCGGTATCTGAAACCACAGCGAATGGCGCCTGATGGTTGGCGACCACCTCGTGGGCGCCTGACTCGGCGCCCATACCGAATTCGGCGACCCGGGTTTTGCCCAGAATTGGCAGTCCAGCGGCACGCAGACGAGCCACGGCGGTGGCTTCATACGGTGCGACCCATCCGGCGAGGTATTCTGACCCCGCGGCGGTTGGCATGGCTGTCGTGACCATGACATCGGATAATACGACCGGTACACCCGCCAGTGGATGATGATAGGCGCCGGCGTCAACGTCTTTAGCCACGGCGAGGGCGTCGTCGGCATTGACGTGGACGAAGGCGTCCGACCCCGCGTCAAGGTGGGCTTGTACCAATTCGACGGCGGTCGTGTCACCGGCGCGAAGTTTTGCCGCCATAGCACTGGCGGTTAGTTCTGTAAGACTCATTACTCTCCGTCCAAGATTGCAGGAACCATGAATTGCCCGTCTTGGGCTTCAGGCGCAGCGGCAAGTGCCTGCTCGTTGGTCAATTCGTTGGCGACCACGTCTGGGCGCAGTGTGTTGTTGACGGGCAGCGGATTGACGGTGACGGGCAGCTGGTCGTCCGCGGTCACCGCCAGCGAAGCGATAATCGGGTCGAATTCTGTGGCCAGTCGTTGACGGTCTTGATCCGTCAGGCCTATATGTGCGGTCGCTGCTATGTTGTCAACCATGAATCTCCTTTACTAGATTTCTTTAGTTTAAAGGATGGACGTAGACCAAAAAGGTTTCGAGTCCTTCTTGGTGGTCCACTATGCCTGCGGTGTAGAGGTTCCAGTCGCGGTGTGGTGCGCGGTGGAATCCCATGGCGGTGTACATGGCTTGCGCGGTGGTCATGGATGCCATGGTGGTGATGACCACTGCTGCTGCCTGATGTATGCGTGCGGTGTCGAGTACGTATTGCACTAGTTTGCGTCCGATACCGCGTCCGCGGTACTCGGGAGCAACCGCTAGCATACGGAATTCTACTTCGTTGTCGTAAGCAACCTCGCTCAGCGACGAGCCACCAACCGCAATATTGACGCCACCGGCTATCGCGCCATCGTCCTCTGCGATATAGAGGCCCTCGGTTCGAGCGGCAATGGTGGTCAGATCGGTGACGTATGGGTCAGTTGCCGCAACGTGTCCTTCGGCCACATACGAGGCGAGGGTCAGCTCACGGATGGCCGGATAATCTCGGGGTGTGGCGGGGCGAACGGTTACCAAGACACCGCTTTCAGTTTCTCTTGCAGTGCTTCGACGCCGTCGGCAGGGCCCGTGGCGGTGACGTGGACGGCACCCTCGGCGACGGTGCACTGCACATAGAAGTTGGCAATGGTGAAGGCGCTGGCCGTTGAATCGGTGAACGTTTGAATCCAACCGGCAGCATCGTCGGTCGCCACGCTGCCGTGCAACACGGTCCGACCCACCGGGTGATGCGATTCGACGTCGAGCTCGTGCAGCGCCAAGCCGAGATCCCCGGCCAAGGTCCAATCGGGGGTGGTATCGGATTGTGGCCAGGCGGCGCGACGGACGGGCACACCGGCTTCCTGGGCGATCAATGCTCCGGCAGCCCAGTCGTATTCCTGTAGCCCGTATTCGGCGAAGGCATCCAGGGTGCCATCGGCGACCATGCACAAGTCTAATGCCGCTGATCCTGCCCGGCGTAGGTCGGCGAAATCACCGGCGGACACCAGCCGTTGGAGTTGCTGAAATTGGAAGCCCCGCCGTTGTGGATCATAAGCGAATCCTGATGCCAGTAGCCGACCTGACCGGCCAAGCAAGGGCCCGCTCAAGCGCACGGGTTGGGCAGGCGTAGTGGTGAGCCCAACGTCGAGCGGCCCGTGGTTCGAAGTGAACGCTCCTCCGTCTGCGCTGGCCCACCATGATCGACCAAGGGCCGGGGCCACGATAGCCGCCGCGATCCAGGTGCCTTCGTGCTCCACCGCAACTGATGAGCAGTAGTGCGGCAGGCCACGGATGAAGTTGGTGGTGCCATCTAACGGATCAATGGACCACCGATAGCCGCTGGGTTCCTCGACGGTGGTCGCGCCATATTCTTCACCGTAGATCTCGTCGTGGGGACGGTAGGAGCGTAAGACATACCGGATGGCGTCTTCGGCTCGGCGGTCGAAGTCTGTGACCCAGTCGGAGCCGGAAGTTTTCGTTTCGGCGCCCAAATCTTCGATGCCTAGCGGGGCGAGTGTGCCGGGGCGCTGCGCCAATTGGGCAGCACCAGCTTGTGCTGCTGCGCGTGCGACCGCTAAGAATGCCTTCATCGTGCTCCTGCCAACAAGTCGGTAAATCCTTGCTCGTCCAATACTGTCACGCCCAGTTCTTCTGCGCGTGTGAGTTTCGACCCTGCATTGTCACCGGCCACGAGATAATCCGTGTTTTTGGAAACCGAACCGGTGGATTTACCGCCGCGGGACAAGATCGCTTCTTTGGCAGAATCCCGGGTGTACTCCTCCAAGGTGCCGGTGACGACGATGGTCACGCCTTCGAGCAAGGTGGAATGCTCTTCGACTTCATCGGCCATGGTGACGCCGGCCTGAGCCCAGGCATCGATGATCGCCAATCGCCAGTCTGTGGCGAAGAATTCCATCACTGCCGTCGCGATGACTTCGCCGACCCCATCGACGTAGGTGAATCGCTCATAGTCTTGCTGCAGTGCAGCTTCACGCAGGGCATCCATGGACCCAAAGGAGGCTGCAAGCGCGCGGGCTGCGGTTGGTCCAACGTGGCGGATGGACAGAGCCACCAACACGCGCCACAAGGGCTGGGTTTTGGCTTTTTCGAGTTCTTCGAATAACCGTATGGTGTTGGCGGTGGGGGTTCCGCTGCGACTGTAGAAATACGGGACCTGCTCCCACACTCCGGTGGGTTCTCCTTTGGCACGCTGTTGTCGCCACACCACCACATCGGCCAGGCGGGCTTTGAGCTCTTCGTCGCCGGTGTCTGCCAATTGGAAGAGTTGGGCATCTGAGGTCAGGACCCCGGGGCCACCGGGTTCGACGACGCCAGAATTTTCGGCCGGGTTGGGCCCGGGCCCATTGGTCAGCCAGGTCGCGGCTTCTTCGCCGAGGGCTTCGATGTCGAAGGCGCCGCGCGAACCGGCGTGTTCGATGCGTCCGGTGAGTTGTGCCGGGCAACTTTGGGCGTTTGGGCAGCGTAGGTCGACGTCGCCTTCTTTCATGGAACGCAACTCGGTCCCGCATGCCGGGCACTGCGCGGGCATCACGAAATCGGTCACGTCGTCGCCGCGTAGTGGCAGGACGGGGCCCACGATTTCGGGAATGATGTCACCGGCTTTGCGCAGCACCACGGTGTCGCCGATTTTTACATTTTTGGCTTTGACCACGTCTTGGTTGTGGAGGGTCGCCATGGACACGGTCGAGCCGTCCACGAAGACCGGTTCCATCACCGCGTATGGGGTCGCGCGTCCGGTACGCCCGATGTTGACCAGAATGTCTAGCAGTTTGGTGTGGACTTCTTCGGGCGGATATTTATAGGCAACGGCCCACCGCGGTGTGCGCGAGGTGTAGCCCAGCTGTCGCTGATAGCTGACGTGGTCGACTTTGACCACGATGCCGTCGATACCATGCACTAATTCGTGGCGCCGGCCACCGTAGTCTGCGATGTACTCGCCGACTTGTTCTGCCACGTCGGCAGAGGTGCCGTTGAGCAGTTTGGTGTAGGGCGAGATGGGCAGACCCCACTGTTGCATCAGATCATAGGCCTGGTGCTGTGAGGTAATGGTCGTTCCGGTGACGGTGCCCAGCCCGTGAACAAACATCGCCAGCGGTCGTTTCGCGGTTTCGGCGGCGTTTTTCTGTCGCAGGGATCCAGCGGCTGCATTTCGTGGGTTCGCGAACGGTACTTCACCGGCTTCGACGCGTGCTTCGTTAAAGTCTTCGAAGTCTTTGGCGGGCATGAACACTTCGCCCCGGACTTCGAGTTCTTCGGGAATGTTGTCACCGGTCAACCGAGTGGGGATTTCTTTGATAGTCATCACGTTACGGGTGACGTCTTCACCGATGGTTCCATCGCCACGAGTGGCGGCACGAAACAGCACCCCATTGCGGTATACGAGGTTGATTGCCAGACCATCGATTTTGACTTCGGCCAACCAGCCCACGTCGTCGCCGGCACCGAGTTGTGCCAAACCGCCGCCGACTCTGGCGAACCATTCTTCGAGCTCGCTGAAGGAGAACACGTCTTCGAGTGAATACATTTGGGTCAGATGTTGAACCGGAGAGAACACCGCGTTGCCGCCGACTTCTTGGGTGGGCGAATCTGCGGTGACGATCTGCGGGTGTAGTGCTTCGATGTCTTCGAGTTCCCGAAAAAGCACGTCGAAGTCGGCATCGGAGATTTCGGGAGCATCCTCGACGTAATAGGCGCGCCGATGGTGGCGTACCTGGTCTTTGAGGTCGTCGTATCGGGCGAGCAATTCTGGGGCAGGAGTGTTCACACCTGACATTGTACTGGTCAGTGCTCGATGACTTCAGCGACTAACACTGTGACGTTGTCTGAGCCGTCAGTTTCCAAAGCAAGCTCTACGAGTTGGTCCGCAGCGTCTTGGACCGTCGCGGCAGAGGCAAGCACGAGCCCGATTTCTTGGTCTTCGACTTCGCCGGTCAGCCCGTCGGTGCAGAGCAAAAATCGGTCTCCGACTTCGGCTTCCAACAGTACGACATCGGCTAACAGACGCAGCGTTGAGCCCACGGCACGGGTGATGACGTTGCGTGCGGGATGTTCACGGGCTTCTTCAGCCGTGATCTGGCCCAGGCGTACCATTTCTGCGACGGCCGAGTGGTCTTGGGTCAGCTGAAGGAATGCCTCGTCATTGGCACGGTACCGATAGGTTCGTGAATCCCCCACGTTGGCAACGACCAGTTGTTCTTTTTGTTGGTGCACCACATTGGTCAACATGGTCAATGTGGTACCGGCTCGACCTTCGGCGATGTCGTAGACGGCTCGGTTTGCCTGGGTCAGCCATTCTTGGAGGCTAAAGAGTTCCAGTGGTTGGGTGTTTTCGTCCCACACGTACCGAAACGTATCGATCACGGCGGCCGATGCAAGTTCGCCGCCGTCGTGGCCTCCCATACCATCTGCCACGAGATACAGCCCGTCGCGGACCAGATACGAATCCTCGTTCAGATCCCTCACATGACCCACGTGCGTGGCCGCTGCGGCTGTAAAATTATACATTAGTCAACCTCTATCCCATCTCCTGCACCTCGCAAGAGCATCGATGGATGAATCGGGCCAAAGCCACGCACGGATTGCGGTGGTTGTGGAATGAGGATATACCGTTCGTCGTCGGCCAGCACACTGGAAGTCAGCTGATCTACCAACACGGTGCCGGGATCAGCCAGTGCGGTCAGCCGGGCCGCCAGGTTGACGGTGGGGCCATAAATATCACCGAGTCGAGACAGTACACGCCCCCATACGACCGAGACACGGGCAGAGGGCAACACCTGGTCCTCACTCAGCGCCTGAGACAGTGCCAGCGCAATATCCGCTCCTGCCTCGGGGGTTTCAGCATTGAATAGCACCTCATCGCCCACGGTTTTGACCAGGTGGCCGCCACCTTCGGCAATGATTTCGGCACAGGTCTGTTCAAAGCGTTGCACCATTTGGGCCAGGGTACGCTCACTCATGGTCCGCGACAGTGCAGTGTAGGAGACCATATCGGCAAAACCTACCGCGCGAGCTAGAGGCAGTGGAGCGTCATCTTCGGTCCCATCACGACCTTCTTCGGAGGCTGCCAGCCCGGCCTCAACTCGCACCGTCAATCGTTGCAGGGCGGAGTTCAGTTGGCGCCGGTATGAGAAGGTGACGACATCTTCTAATGATTCAATCACCGACGGGAGCATCCGCACGACTTCACGGCGTGCCACCGGGTCAGACAGGTTTTCGGCACTCATCTTGTCTTCGACCAGTGCTTCGATCTGCCAGACCACCATGCGGTCGGTCATTTGCCCGATAGAGCGTGCCACGGAAATCGCGGTTTCTTCGTTGAGCACATCTTTCCGTACGAGTTCGACGATCGTGGCCATCGCCGCGGCGTCTTGCTGCGTGAATACTTTTTCATCGGCTTTGATGTTTGGAAAACCCAGGGCCCGCCAAATTTTGCGTGCCGACACCGCCGAGACACCGAGTTGTTTGGCCAGATCTCGAGGGGTGAGGCGTCGTGGGCCACCGATCAGCTCCTCGTCGAGCACTTTGATGGCTTGTGTCCACGTTTCCGAAAACGGTTCGGCATCGCCCAGATCCGCAGATGTTGGGGATGTTGACTGCACAATATCCAACGGTCTCGTGGGTGTTGGATCGGTATGGATGTCATCGGGTGAATCGTTGTTCACAAGCCCCTACTTTCGCTGAGCGAACCATTACTATAGCGACCATAGGAACCAAAGCGTTCCATATCCACCAGGGTCTGAAATTCTGAGATTTTTGGGATGTTCGGCAGTATCCAAGTTTGGCCGCGCGCGTTCATCAGGTGGAGGTCCCCGGAGCCACGCCGACGCTGTCTACGTGTTTGTTGCACCTGCAGCGAAACCAGCGAGTGCAACGCGACCCAATGTCGTTTGACCGCGAGCGCACCCAATTTATGCGCCACCCGGTGGGTCGTGATCTCATACCGCGAGACGAACCATTGCCACACCGGCCGCACCACGGTCAAAAACACGCCGATGGCAATGAGTCCGAGTCCGATAGTCGTCAGGGTCGGTGCAGAGGTCCGCAAAAATTCTGGCAGGACGTAACTCGACAGGACTCCGGCAAGGAAGCCAGCTCCAGCGGCCCACAACACCAAATTCCAGGCAGGCTTCACCAGCACCGACGGATGCGCACGGGTACGCACCAGCAAGTGTTCACCGGTCACATAGTGTGAACGCATGCCCCTCCCTTGGTCGTGTCGCGACGTCTCATGCCGGTCGTAAATGGACAATATCGCCCGCAAAGATTTCTTGAATCGTTTCGCCTTGTATTAATAGGCTACCGGTCGGACCCAAACCCACAGCAGTACCCGTCACATCATTACCATCCGGCAAGAGCGCTTTGACCCGCTGACCGATCGTCGACATGGTCGATTCCAAAGATTTTGCATCAGGCTCAGCCACGAACGCGTCCACGGCTGCAACGATGCGGTGACGGGCCGCAACCACAAACTCCTGGGGCGTCAGCACAACACCATAATCCGCCAGGGCACCAGCAGTTGTTAACCGCTCGTGCTGGCCAAAATCTATGTTCGTCCCGATACCAATGACCACTGCCTGCTGTTCTGGTATCCACTGGGCCAAAATGCCACAGAGTTTTTTGCCGTCCGGGGCCAACACATCATTGGGCCATTTCACACCGGCCGCCAGATCGAGTTCGCGGAACCACCGCACCAGGCCATCGGCGACCACCAAGGTCATCATGCCCAATAGATGGGTTGCAACATGTGGACGTAACATCACCGACATGGCAGCAGCCGTACCGGGTGGCGTATCCCAACTGCGATCCAGCCTTCCGCGACCAGCCGTTTGTTGATCCGTGGCCACGACATCCCCGTGCTGGAAGTCCGCGGCAGCGTTGATCATGACATCTTGGGTTGAGCCAACGTGCGTCATCCAATACACCTCAGAGGTGAGCCATTGGTGTTCTGCTTGCGCCACGTACTACAACCTTCACAAATAACAACCGGTAGTATTGTCCAGGATACAGGCCATACTCTACCCTGGAGGACCCGTTGACCAACCCCGAGACTACTGGTGAAAACCTGGGTGTTACCACCCCGGATCTCACCACGACGGCCGGCAAATTAGAAGACTATTTCCACCGGCGCGAAGCAGCCCTGCTGCCCACCGGACAAGGACCGGTCGACCGCCAACACGCACGGGGAAAACAGACTGCGCGCGAGCGCATCGCCGCACTGCTTGATGAAGACTCGTTCGTTGAATTCGATCAGCTGCGTACCCATCGGACCCGCTCGTTCGGGATGGATGCCCGCCACCCAGAAGGCGACGGTGTGGTTGCCGGCTACGGTACCATCGATGGTCGAAATGTTGCCGTCTTCGCCCAGGACTTCACCGTATTTGGCGGCTCACTGTCCAAGGTCAACGGCGAGAAAATCGTCAAAACCCAAGAATTTGCGGCCACCAACGGCTTCCCACTGATTGCCATCAATGATGGCGGTGGCGCTCGCATCCAAGAAGGCGTCGACTCGCTCGCAATGTTTGCCGATATCTTCCGCAACAACGTGATGTCTTCGGGTGTGGTCCCACAGATCTCCATCATCATGGGCCCCGCTGCTGGTGGAGCCGCCTACTCCCCCGCCTTGACCGACTTTGTGGTCATGGTCGATCAGACCTCCCATATGTTCATCACCGGCCCCGATGTCATTAAGTCCGTGACCGGCGAGACAGTCGATATGGAGTCGCTGGGTGGTGCACGCCAGCACAACGAAACCTCCGGCACGGCAGCCTATATGGCAGCCGATGAGCAAGATGCCTTCGACTGGGTCTCCGAACTGCTCGACTATCTGCCCGCGCATAACTTCGTCACCCAGGAACCCACCCACCAGCAGGATTTGGAGACGACCGTTGATGACCTGGCGTTGGATACCATCGTCCCGGATTCAGCCAATCAGCCCTACGACATGTTGGAAGTCATCGCCAGTATTGTTGATGACGGCGCGCTATTGCAGATTCAAGAACGCTACGCACCAAATGTGATTGTTGGACTCGGGCGTATCGAAGGCCGCACCGTGGGCATTGTCGCCAACCAACCATCACAGCTGGCAGGCACCCTGGATATTGCGGCATCCGAAAAAGCTGCGCGATTCGTCCGGTTCTGCGATGCGTTCAATATCCCGATCGTGACCCTGGTCGATGTGCCAGGTTTTTTGCCGGGTGTGGACCAGGAACACTCGGGCATCATCCGTCGCGGCGCAAAACTCATTTACGCCTACGCTGAGGCCACGGTGCCAAAAATTACCATCATCACCCGCAAGGCATTTGGTGGCGCCTATATTGTGATGGGTTCCAAAAAGCTCGGGGCCGATCTCAACGTGGCCTGGCCAACCGCACAAATCGGTGTGATGGGGGCCCAAGGGGCCGTCAACATTTTGTACCGGCGTGATCTCATCAGCACCGAAGAGGCCGGCGAAGATATCGAAGCCCGTCGCGCTGAACTGATCGAAGATTACGAGCACGCGCTGCTCAACCCGTACGAGGCCGCAGATTCCGGCTATATCGACGCGGTCATTGCACCATCTGAAACGCGCTCACAGGTCGTCCGTGCGCTACGAGCCACGGCAGCAAAACGTGAATCGCGTCCAGCAAAGAAACACGGAAACATTCCGCTATGACAAATCAACCAGAGCCCACCGGCATCACCGTGACCGGAACCGAATTATCGCAAGAAGAAACGGCAGCCGTTCTGACAGTGGTCAATACTCAACTGATCAACGCGCCGCAACCTCCACGGATCGTGGACCACACCACTCGCAATCGGGTGACATCCACCTGGAGGCCCGTTGATTCGTGGCACCATCTCCCGCCAGGACACTAGAACAGGCAAGGGAAGCATGTCGCACACCGCCATTGATGCGCTCGCCGAGCACTATGCGACCCAACTGGCAGCACACCATCCGGTCGTCGCCTCGGAAATCGGTATAACAGGCTATGCCGATAAAATGCCCGACTACTCACAAGACGGTGCCGAGGAGCTCGACGCTCTCAACGCGAATATGCTGACTGAACTGGCCCAGCTCAACGTGGCCAACCCCAATGACCAGGTCACCCATGACGCCATGGTGGAACGGCTGACCGTGGAACGCCAGTTACACGCTACTGGCGTTGTGGAGCTGAACAACATTGCCTCCCCTGTTCAAGATATTCGTGCCACATTTGACCTGATGCCCACCGATTCAGTGCAGGACTGGAACAATATCGCCGCACGGCTTCGTCTCGTGGAAGACTCGTTGGGTGGCTATCAACGCCGTTTAGCAACCGCAGCACACACGGGCCATGCTCCTGCACTTCGCCAAGTAGATGTCTGCATTGTTCAAGCACAAGCTGCCGCCGAAGGCTACTTCACTGGCTTGACTACACAAGCCGGTGAGGTCCCCGAGTCGCTGCGTGCAGATCTGGAACGCGGCGCCGCATCGGCATCGCAGGCTTACGCAGATTTTGCGAACTACCTCAAAGACGAACTTCGTCCGCATGCGCGAACCAAGGATGCCGTTGGCCACAACTATTACCAGCTAGCCTCCCAGGAATTTTTGGGTGCCCAAGTCGATCTCTTGGAGACGTATCACTGGGGACTGGAGGAACTCGAACGGATTATTGGCGAGCAACGCCAGGTTGCCGAATCGATTCGGCCAGGTGCCAGCATAGACCAAGCGCGCACCCTACTGTCAGCAGATCCACGACGGCAGTTGCACGGCACCGGCGCACTTCAAGCATGGATGCAACACCTTTCAGACACCACGATCGAGGCGATGAAGCAGCATTTCGATGTGCCAGCGCCAATGGATTATGTCGAAGCGATGATCGCCCCGACCCAAGACGGTGGGATTTACTACACGGGGCCATCAGAAGACTTCTCACGGCCAGGTCGGATGTGGTGGTCAGTCCCCGAGGGTGAAGAGACCTTCACCACCTGGCAGCAAACCACCACCGTCTTTCATGAAGGCGTGCCAGGTCATCACCTCCAGATCGCTACCGCGCTGATGAATGCCGACCAGCTGAATTCCTGGCGGCGCAATTGGCTCTGGGTTTCTGGCCACGGTGAGGGCTGGGCGCTCTACGCGGAAGACCTCATGAAGGAACTCGGCTACCTCAATGATCCAGGCGACTACTTGGGCATGCTAGATGCCCAACGAATGCGCGCTGCTCGCGTAGTCTTCGACATTGGCATCCACTGCGGCTTTCCGGCACCTGCCGCTTGGGGTGGAAAGATCTGGGACGTTGAGACCGGTTATCACTTCCTGAACGCCAACCTCAATGAGACACCTGGCGTCTTAGACTTTGAGTTCACGCGCTACCTGGGCTGGCCGGGCCAAGCCCCAAGCTATGCGGTTGGCAAACGCATCTGGCAAGACATTCGTGCCGAGCACGACGCGCTGCCAGATTTCGATTTGAAAACATTCCACACCCGCGCCCTGCAACTCGGCTCGATGGGCTTAGAAACACTACAGAAGGCACTTCAATGAGCATCAACATCGTATTGGGTTCCGCCTCCCCGGCGCGGGCACAGATCCTGGAGCGCGCCGGCGTTGCGTTTGAACAGGTTGCTGCTGATCTTGATGAGCAAGCACTCGTAACAGATCTCCCCGAACCTCGGGCCCAAGCCCAGGCCCTGGCGACCGCGAAGGGACACGTCGTGGCAGACATACTGCTCGCACAGGACCGGGTCACCGACCCTACCTATGTGATCGCAGCAGACTCTGTCTTTGAATTTGAGGGCCAAGCCTTCGGTAAACCACATACGCCCGAAGTAGCAACGCGCAGATGGCAAGCGCAACGAGGCAACACCGGTATATTGCACAGTGGGCACACTGTCATCGCAGTGCTGGGTGGACGCAAGCAACGCGTGCTCCAAGAAACCGTGAGTGCTACAGTAGCGTTTGCTGACGTCCCCGATGCGGTAATTGAGGCATACGTCGCAACCGGTGAACCACTGGGCGTGGCCGGCGGGTTTACGTTAGAAGGCCACGGTGCAACCATGATTACCGGTATCGATGGAGACCCCAACGCGGTACTCGGACTGTCGCTTCGTGCCGTGCGTGAGATGTTGCAACGCCTCGATGTGTCACTAACCTCCATCTGGCACGCAACGACCTAGACCACACTTTTGTAGGGTTCCTACAAAATTTCTGCCATTTCAGGGGCGCGCGGAGCGTCCTTCTGTATGGTTTCCACGGATTCGTCCTAAGCTTCTTAGGATGGCATCGATATACTGACGGTATCGAGCGTCCATGTGAGCGGAGCGTTCCAAACCAAGGAGAATAGTTTCTATGTCCATGACCAGTGCGTCATCTTCGATGATCTACCGATCATTTTCGAAGGTACTCGTCGCGAACCGCGGTGAGATTGCGGTTCGAATTATCCGTGCTGCACAAGATGAAGGACTAGAAGCCGTTGCGATCTACGCGAATCCCGACCGGGACGCCATGCACGTCCGGCTCGCCGACCACGCTTTCGCACTCAATGGAGAAACCGTCGCAGACACCTACCTGTCGATCGACAAAGTATTAAAAGCAGCCAGAGACGCCGGTGCCGAAGCGGTGCACCCCGGCTACGGCTTCCTTGCCGAAAACGCAGAGTTCGCCCAAGCTGTGCTCGATGCCGACATGGCATGGATCGGCCCACCACCTGCGGCGATCAATGCTCTCGGCGATAAAGTTGCCGCACGCCATATTGCTCAAAAGGTCGGTGCCCCGCTCGCACCTGGTACCCCAGATCCGGTGGAAACATCACAAGAGGTGGTCGCTTTCGCCGACGAATACGGCTTGCCACTGGCAATTAAGGCTGCCCACGGTGGCGGTGGCCGCGGTATCAAAGTCGTACGCAAGCGCTCAGAGATCCCCGACGCCTTTGAATCGGCGGTACGCGAAGCCACTGCAGCGTTTGGTCGCGGTGAATGCTTCGTAGAACGTTTTCTAGATGCACCGCGCCACTTGGAAACACAGTGCCTGGCAGACCAGCAGGGCAATGTCGTTGTCGTCTCCACGCGTGACTGCTCGCTGCAGCGGCGCAACCAGAAGCTTGTGGAAGAAGCCCCGGCCCCCTTCCTGACACAAGCTCAAGAACAACAACTCTATGACGCTTCCGTCGCTATGCTCCAGGAAGCCGGCTACGTGGGTGCAGGTACGTGTGAATATTTGATCGGTCAAGACGGCACGATTTCATTTCTGGAAGTCAACACCCGTCTGCAGGTCGAGCACACGGTGTCAGAAGAAGTCACGGGTATCGACCTGGTACGCGAGCAATTCCGCATCGCTCGCGGTGAGCTGTTGGATTACGACCACCCCACCGTTGATGGCCATTCCTTTGAGTTCCGCATCACCGCTGAAGACCCGGGCCAAAACTTTATGCCAGCACCGGGCACCATCACCAAAATGCGACTGCCCGGCGGCCCGGGTGTCCGCATCGACACCGGTGTGGAAGAAGGCGAAACCATTTCCGGCGCATTCGACTCGATGGTCGCCAAGCTCATCGTGACCGGCAAGAACCGCAAGGAAGCCCTGCAACGTTCGCATCGTGCACTCAACGAAATGCGGATCGCAGGACTGGCCACGGTCCTGCCGTTTCACCGCACCGTCATCCGGGATGAAAATTTTGCACCCGAACTCGATCAGCCGGATCAAAAGCTGTCGGCCGATGGCCCGTTCACCGTACACACACGCTGGATCGAAACCGATTTCATCAATGAACTCCAACCCCAGAACAGCCAACCGGGTATGGAGGACACCGACGAGCAGGAACGCAGAGTCGTCACCGTCGAGGTCAACGGCAAACGCGTTGAGGTCACGCTGCCAGATTCACTAGCCGGAATCGCGTCGGTGGAACCCAAACCGAAACGTCGTAGACCATCACGTAGTGCGACCGGCGCAAGCGGATCCAACGCAGCCGGAGCATCCGGGGATGCGGTGACTTCGCCAATGCAAGGCACGATCGTGAAAATGGGTGTCGAAATCGGAGATAAGGTATCCGAAGGTGACCTAATCCTCGTGTTGGAAGCCATGAAAATGGAGCAGCCAATTACCGCACACAAAGCCGGTACCATCACCGAACTTACCGCTGAACCAGGTGCCACCATAAACGCCGGCGGGGTCCTCGCCACCATTGAGGGGTAACATTACCCACTACGTTGACTGCTTGATATTTCGGCCGATAAGATAAGGTTGTTTTCACAGGTGGCGTCCAGGTCGCAATGAACTGGGCGCCACCTGAACTATTTTCATATCCGTCACGAAAGTACACTCGATGTCAACGCAACCAGCAGAGACTTCGCATGGTATCAAGGACAATGATTTGGGCGTCGCCCGTTGGAAAATCATCCTCGCCTCAGTCGTAGGCACCACCATCGAATTCTATGATTTCTACATTTACGCCACCGCAGCAGTGTCCGTCTTCCCTCTAATCTTCTTCCCTGGTGACGACCCACAAATCGCATTGCTCGCCTCCATGGCTACCTTCGGTGCAGCCTTTGTGGCCCGCCCCCTTGGTTCGATCATTTTTGGGCACATGGGCGATCGCGTTGGTCGAAAAGCGACACTAATCGGTGCCCTCCTCACCATGGGTATCGCAACCTTCATTATCGGCCTGCTGCCAACCTACCTCCAGATCGGTTTGTGGGCTCCTGCCATGCTGACCATCCTGCGCTTCTGTCAGGGTCTTGGTCTGGGCGGCGAATGGTCCGGTGCTGCACTGCTGGTCACCGAAACCGCCAAACCCGGCAAGCGTGCTTCTGCGGCCATGTGGCCACAGCTCGGCGCACCGTTTGGCTTCTTGTTGGCCAATGGCTTCTTTTTGCTCCTCACCCTGGCGTTTAACTACGACTCGGCCGCAGATGGCGCCGACCACGTCTTCATCGACTGGGTCTGGCGTGTCCCCTTCCTCGCCTCGATCGTCATGGTTGGCATCGGACTATGGGTTCGCCTCTCACTCGAAGAAACCCCCGTATTCAAACAAGCCATCGCTAAAGATCAACGAGTCAAGGCCCCGCTCAAAGATGTCTTCGCCAAGAACTGGTGGCAGCTCACCTTGGGGACCTTTATCATGTACGCCACCTACGTGCTGTTCTATTTGATGACCACTTGGGTGCTGTCATATGCAATTGGCGCACCTGAAACGGGCGGTTTGGGCACCGCGTATAACGATTTCTTAGTCATCCAGCTCATTTCCATTCTCTTCTTTGCCGCGTTCGTGCCGGTGTCCGGTTACCTCGCCGATAAATTCGGCCGCAAACCAACCATGCTGATCATCACCGGCCTGCTCATCGTCTTTGGGCTGCTGTTTGGTTGGTGGCTCAACGCCGATATTATCGTCAGCGATGATGGGACCCTGAACACCACACGCATGGTCTTATTCATGATCGTTGGTATGGCATTGATGGGCCTGACATTCGGCCCGATGTCGGCCATTTTGCCAGAACTCTTCCCAACTGAAACCCGGTACACCGGCTCGGGTATTGCCTACAACGTATCGTCCATTCTGGGTGCAGCGTTGACCCCGTTCATCGCCACCTGGCTGATGGGAGCCTTTGATGTCTCCTACGTGGGCTACTATCTGGCAGCAGCAGCGTTCATTACCTTGATCTTCTTGGCCCTGAGCCCAGAAACCAAATACCGCTCACTGTCGAACCTCGACACAGATGAGATTCAACGAACCCGACGCTAACACCCCTTGAGATCTGAGTAGATCACGATGTGGCATGACGCCCAGGCATATTTGCCTGGGCGTCATGCTTTATCTCGAACAGGTAACAAGTGGTTATGCCGTGGTGTAATCCTGAGCGTAGTCCAGGTACCACTGCAACACCGAGGGATCTGCAGCGCTCTCTTGCGACACCTTTTGAGCCTCCATGCCCTGTAAGACGCGTTTGATCGGGACTTCCATGAGTTTGCCAGTTTTGGTCATCGGCACACCCGGAGCAATGATGATCTCATCGGGCACATAACGCGGTGACAGTTCAGTTCGAATGGCATCGACGACATCGTCTTTCAACGCTTGAAGATCACTCTGCGGATCAGCGGGCACTACGAATAACGGCATGTAGTAATCACCGTCATCCAGCTCAGCACCAATCACCATCGAAGCAGAAACGCTCTCCATCGCGTTCACTACCTGGTAGAGGTCGCTTGACCCCATGCGAATGCCACCACGATTGAGGGTGGCATCAGAACGGCCGTGGATAACAAATGATTGACGCTCGGTTTGGGTCGCGAAGTCTCCGTGGTACCAAATATGTGGGTCTTCGCTGAAATACGCGTCGCGATATCGGGAACCGTCGTGGTCATTCCAAAAGTACAACGGCATGGTGGGCATGGGCTTGGTGATGACGAGTTCGCCAACTTCATCGATGACCGAGCGCCCGGCGTCGTCATACACATCTGCAGCCACTGCCAGCGCGGGGCCCATCAGTTCATTGGTGCGAACCGGATCCATGGGGTTGGAACCAACGAAGACCGAACAGACATCGGTCCCGCCGGAGTCTGACCGTAACCGAACATCTGGGCTGACCGCCTCATAGACCCATTTCCAGGTGTGTGCTGGTAAGGGGGATGCCGAGACTAATATGTCGGTGAGCCGTGAAAGATCGTATTGGTCTTTGGGCACGATACCGGCATCTTGGACCCCGGTGAGAATGGCCGCGCCACAACCAAACATCGCGACCTGTTCTTTCTGCAGGATCTCGAACTGGCGGCCGGCTCCCCCGACAAACACTCCGCCAGAATAGGTCACGGCTTTGGCACCGCTGATCAACGTGCCGACCAACATATTCCACAGCATCCAGGTAGTCGAGGTCGAAATATAGACCGGTTCACCCTGGCCTACCTTGTAGTGCAGACCAAACGATTTGGCGATTTCTAATACGGTGCCACCCTGGCTCTGAACAATTCCCTTGGGCGTGCCCGTCGTGCCGGAGGAGTATAGGACCCACAATGGATGGGAAAAATCGACGGCCGCAAATTCTGGTTCTTGGCCATTTGCTACGACGTCGCCGAAGACTGCGGTGTCGACGTTGTGTTTGCTGGCAATGTGCTGCACGGTATCGGCGGCACTGGTCTTGGTGTTCTCCACCAACACGTGATGGGTGACGCTGTCGAGTTCCCCGAGCAGTTCGTCCAGGTCACCGATTTGGTCGCGCACTTTCCCACCGAGTTCGAGTCCATCGATGGTGAGCAGCACTTTGGGCTGAAGTTGTTTGAACCTGGTGACGATACCGGGGACGCCAAAATCCACGTTAACCACCGACCAGATAGCACCCACGGCTGCTGTGGCGAGCAGACTGACAATCGCCTGGGGGATATTTGGGAGCGCGGCTGCAACAACATCGCCTTGTCTGATACCGATTGAACGAAGGTGATGTGCCAGCGCGCCGACTTGTTCATTGAGCTGTTTCCACGTCAACGCGGTACGGTTCAGGGATTCATCGAGTCCCACGATGGCTTCTTGGTCTGCCATGGTCGCAGCATGACGCAGAATGTTTTCGGCGTAGTTAACCCTGGCGCCCTGCGCCCACTGCGCATGCGGCATGTCTCCTTGGACCATGGGGCCGGCGGGTTTTTCCCCGATGATATCGAAATACTCCCAGATATCCGTCCAGAACTGTTCGAGCTCAGAAACCGACCAGTTCCACAGATCCAGGTAGGTATCCATGGCAAGATGGTGTTTGGTATTCATGGCCTGCATGAACTCATGCATCGCGGTGGCCTGAATCGTATCCGGGCTTGGCTCCCACAGAATGTTATCGCGCAAAATTTCTCCCAACGAGGTACAAGACGACTGCCATCTAAGTTAATAATAATTAACTCAATGAGCAAGAGGTTGGCGTCTCATATTGTAGTCGAGATCACAATGCGGTGGTGCAGCGCTTAGAACTCTTCTCTGCGGTGTAACTGTCGCGCAACTTCTGCCACTGTGCCCGTCAACGATGGATAAATCGTAAAGGTGTCAGCCAGATCATCGACATGGAGTTTCTGCGAGACCGCCAACGACAGCGCATAGATGAGATCGGATGCCCCCGGTGCGACGATGACACCACCAACCACATGGCCCGAGCCCCGACGAGCGAAGATTTTCACAAACCCTTCGTCGACGTTCATCATTTTCGCGCGCGGGTTTGTCGACATCGAAATCATGTATTCATCCACTTGGTAGTCACCGGTAGCAATCATTTCGTCGGTGATGCCCACGGTCGCGATCTCGGGGGAAGTGAAAATATTGGAGGCCACTTGGTTGCGCGAAAACGGTTTGACCACATCGCCCAGGATGTGGTTCACCGCAATGCGGCCTTGTTGCGCGGCAACAGAGGCCAGTGCGAGCCGACCGGTACAGTCCCCAGCCGCATATACACCAGGCACTGAGGTACGAGAGACCGCGTCAATCTTGATATGGCCAGACGCGGTCAGATCGACTCCGATGTCCTCAAGTCCAAGCTGGCTGGTATTCGGTATGCCACCGACGGCCAAGAGGCAGTGTGACCCTTCCACGTATCCCCCGGCGGTGAGGTCCACTCGGACGCCGTCCTTCGTTCTGGTGACTGCTTCGGCGCGGGTCCGAGAGATGACGTTGACCCCATTTTCGGAAAATGCGTCTTCGAGCACTTTGGCAGCATCGGGATCTTCACCTGGCAGCAAGGTCTCACGCGAAGACACCAGCGTCACATTCGAACCCAGCAATTGGTAGGCCGAGGCAAATTCCGCGCCCGTGACACCAGAGCCGACGACCACCATATGCTCCGGCAGCTCGTCCATCGCATACACCTGTTTCCAGTTGAAAATGCGTTCACCGTCGGGTTGTGCGGTGTCGAGTTCACGAGGAGAGGCACCGGTTGCGATCAAGACTGCGTCCGAGGTGACCTGTTCAACGTCACCTTCCATCGTGGTCACTTCCACGACATTCTGCTCGACGAATTTGGCCTCGCCCATCATGATGCGCACACCATTGTTTTGTAAGCCACGTCGGATATCTTCGGATTGTTCGGCTGCTAGGCGCAGGAGCCGGCGATCGATGAGTTCCATATTGGATCGCACGGATGCTGCATCGAACTGCAGTCCGAGACTCGGAGCACGCAACACGCGGCGACGAGAATCAGCCGAGGCAATCAGGGTCTTCGAGGGCACCACGTCAGTCAGCACTGCTGACCCGCCAATGCCATTGCGTTCAATGAGGGTGACTTCGGCGCCGAATTTCGAGGCCACAAGGGCGGCTTCGTAACCACCGGGGCCACCGCCGATGATGGTGATGGACGGACGAGGGACAATTTCAAAAGTGCTCACGGGTCTATTCTGGTCTCTTTCATCACGGAATGCACAATCACTACGCGATACGCGCTTGTATTGCATTGGTTTTGTTCTGCAGCGGGGCTACAGTGGTGCTTGTGAGCGATACACAAGAGTTTTTAACCGGTGACCATCCTGGATTTGACCTAGCACGGCAGGCCGCCGAGGTCTTAGCGGACAAACTGGGTATAGCCCACCACGATATCGGTATAGTGCTGGGTTCTGGCTGGGCCCATACGGTCGACGCGCTGGGTGACATCAACGGTGAAGTCTCCTTTGCTGAGGTTCCGGGGCTTGCTGGTGACGGAGTTGCCGGTCACGTGCAGAACATTACCTCGGTTCGACTGCCCACCGGTCTCAATGTGCTGGTGTTTGGTTCCAGAACACATTTTTATGCCAACCGGGATGCCCAAGCGGTCGCTCATGTGGTGCGCACAATTGCCGCGACCGGAGCCAGCACGGTCGTGCTAACCAACGGTTGCGGCGGCTTGAACCCCAATCTTCAGCCCGGCACACCGGTTCTGATTTCAGATCACATCAATCTGACCGGCACGACCCCGCTGGCGGGTCCGGAATTTGTGGACATGACAGATGCCTACGCCACCCGGTTACGCGCTATCGCCAAACAGGTGGAACCCAGCCTGACCGAAGGCGTCTACGTGCAGTTTGCTGGGCCACAATATGAGACCCCCGCAGAGGTGTCGATGGCGGCCAAACTCGGTGGTGACTTGGTGGGCATGTCGACCGCACTGGATACGATTGCAGCTCGTCATGTCGGTTTGGAAGTCTTGGGGATGTCACTGGTGACCAATGCCGGAGCCGGCGTCACGGATGCGCCACTGTCACACGCCGATGTAATTGCTGCCGGAGAAGCTGCAGCACCTCGGGTTTCAAAACTGTTAGCCGACATCATTCAGGCGATCTAGCATGGACGAACTTCTGACCGCAGCCGAAGCTTGGGCGGCACTGGACCCACAATATGCTGACGTGTTGACCCAGGAGATCGCAGCTGCCAAAGCTGGTGAAGACTGGGCGATCACTTCCCTGACCGCCCGCTTTGCTGGCTATCTGACGTTCGGTACGGCTGGTTTACGCGCCCCACTTGGTCCGGGCCCCGCCCACATGAATCGGGTGGTCGTACGTCGGGCAGCTGCCGGGCTCGCGGATTTTGCACTGGAGCGATGCAATCAGCCCGTCGTAGTCATAGGGTACGATGCGCGTCACGGGTCAAAGGATTTCGCCATCGATTCAGCCGCGGTTTTCACCGCGGCCGGTTGCCGCGTCAAACTCATGGCCACGACCGTCCCCACCCCGGTCTTGGCGTTTGCGCTCAAGCATTTGCAAGCTGATGTGGGCATCATGGTCACAGCGTCGCATAATCCACCTACCGATAATGGCTACAAGGTATATCTTGGTGCGCGACTCGTTGGTGACAACGACTCGGCCGGTGCATACGCGCAAATTACCTCCCCCACCGATGAAGAAATTTCTCAACATATTGAACGCTGGAATCTCGCTGACGAGCTCCCACCGCTCGCCGAGTCAGGCTGGGAAGAAGTCACCTCGCATATTGTCGATGACTACATCGAGGCTGTTACGGCATTTCTGGAGGCACCCTATGCCTCAACTAACCGGTCAGAGCTAAACATCGTTTACACTCCGTTGCACGGAGTGGGCGCGGCGGTGTTTTGTCAGCTGATGGAATCCGCCGGCTTTGGTACCTTGTCGCTGGTAGGCCAACAGGTCGAACCAGATCCCACCTTCCCTACCGTGGCCTTCCCCAACCCGGAAGAACCCGGTGCGTTGGATCTGGCCATCTCCACGGCAGATTCCTTACCGGATACTGATATCATCATCGCCCACGATCCGGATGCAGATCGTCTGGCTGTTGCGGTACCAGTTGCCGGCGAGTGGCGGCGGCTCTCCGGGGATCAGGTGGGACTCTTGCTGGGCGCCCGGCTGATGCCACGGTTGCTTGACGAAGGCCTCATTGCAGCCAATTCGGTAGTTTCGGCACCACAGCTCGCTGAGCTCGCCACGCTTCACGGGGTAGCGCATCAGGTAACACCCACCGGTTTCAAGTGGATCTGTCGGGTGAAAAACCTGGGCTACGGATACGAAGAAGCGCTAGGTTATGCTGTTGCCCCGCACCTGGTCAATGATAAAGACGGGATGAGCGCCGCCGTCATTCTTGCTGATCTGGCAGCCGAGCTGAAAGCCGAGGACCGAACGCTGGTGGAGTATCTCGTAGAACTCAACCAGCTGATCGGGCCAACGCTGACCGATCAGGTGTCGGTGCCCGTCGAGACGCCCGGCGTTGGCGCAACACTTGTGGAGAATTTACGCACAAACCCGCCGCTGACACTCGCCGGGCAGAGTCCGCTGCGTACCGTGGATTACCACAGCTTGGATGCAGAATTGGCCCAAGAGTACGGTCCTATGAATATGCTGGAATTTTCTACCGAAGCGCTGGTCGCTGCCCGGTTGATGATTCGGCCTTCGGGTACAGAACCAAAAGTAAAATGTTATCTGTCCGTCTCCGCTGCACCAGGAACAGCTCTGGAGACTGTGCAGGCCGCCATGGAACGTTTACGCGACGAAGCCGCCAACTTCGCCAATTTCGAATAAGGAGGGACCGTGTCCAATACTGCACCACTCAACCCGACCCAGGTGGATACGTTAGAGACTGCCCAATTGGCAGCGAGGATCGATCACACGCTGTTGTCGCCGACGGCGTCGGCACAAGATATTGATAATCTCTGCGACCAAGCAGCAAATTATGGCACGGCCTCGGTCTGCATTCAGCCGATCTGGGTTGCACGGGCAGCCGAACGCCTCAAGAAAACCGACGTCAAAGTCTGCACCGTCATCGGTTTTCCCACCGGAGCCCACGCCCCACAAACCAAAGCATTCGAGACATCACAAGCGATCCACGACGGTGCCGATGAACTCGATATGGTCATCGACCAAGCCGCAGCATTAGCTTCCAATACACGACAGGTCGTCAAAGACATCGCCGCCGTAGTCCACGCGGCCAATGACCACGATGTGCTCGTCAAAGTCATTCTCGAAACGGGAGCCCTGACCGATCAGGCCAAAGTCTTGGCGTGTGAAGCAGCCGTCGAGGCAGGAGCCGACTATGTTAAAACTTCCACCGGCTTCGGGACCGGTGGAGCCATAGTTGAAGACGTGCAGCTGCTGCGTAGTACCGTCGGCGAGTCCATCGGAGTGAAGGCATCCGGCGGGATACGTACCCGCGACGACGCACTCAATATGTTAAAGGCCGGCGCAACCAGGCTCGGTGCCAGCTCAACGTACGCTATTCTTAGTTAACAACACATCATCGCCGTGTCGACCAGACTATGCTGGCGACAGTAACCCTTTCTGAAAGCACGAGGTGTCCCCTTGATTCGTGACGGTAAACCGGTTGATTACTCCGGCCAGGGCAGTACCGCAGGGAACTTGATAGCAGCTGCTATCGTATCCGTCTTGTTTGTTGGCGGACTGTACATGTTCAACACGCTTGACTTCTACAACGTGTGGATTCCGATGTCGGGTGTTATGGTCCTGTGTTCACTGGCGTATTTCATTCCGAAACAGCTCATGGGCCATTCCAACACCGTTGATCATGACTTCATCACCGACCCGGTCCACGAGACCAAGTCACCAAATATGTAAGCTGATCTACGAAATTTTTGTCGCGGCACCCCGAGGTCACTCTGGGTGCCGCGATTTTTTGTGTGGCACCGGACTGTGCTGACCGCTCTGGCACCATTTTGTGAGTAAGGTTTGCAGTAAGCTTCCGTCCACTGCCACCAAAGTTCTGAAACGAATCTATGTCCACCACACGTGTTCCTCGCAATATCGGCATCGATCTACTGCGAGTCTTTTCCATCATGATGGTTGTGGTTGGTCACGCCGGTGCGTTCCCGAACGATGAGCTACTCACGATGTGGCGCATGCCGTTATTCTTCATGCTGTCGGGCTTCTTTTTTACCAGCGGACGAACCCTAAAAGTTGAGTTTATACGCCGCTGGGACACCCTCATCATCCCGTATTTAGCGTGGTCGGTCATCATCTCCATCTGGCTAATCGTCAGCATGTGGGACCGTACAGACCTTATCCTCGAGCATCTCCACTCCGGGTGGGCTGGCGGGTCTGGCCAGTCGATTTTCTGGATGGCAGCGTGGTTTATCACCACCCTGGCTGGTGCGACCCTTCTGCGTCGCTTCTTAGAACGTTTTGGCACCACCGTCGTGTGGCTGGTTGCCGTGGCCGGTCTGGTCACCACCTACGTATTTTCGGCGATGGTAGACAACGGCACCCTGGAGACACATCCGCTCGTCGATACGCCACTACGCCTCGGACTGGCGTGGCCTGTCATATTCTACCTGTTGGTCGGCGAATTACTGCGCAAACTCGTGATGCCGATTGTACGAAAGTACTCATCGCACGTTCTGGCGATCAGCGGGCTTGCCCTGGTATCAGCAGCGCTGTTCGTAACCTGGCGATTCGACATCAGCGCTCACTACATTCAATCTGGAGACTTCGGGGCGCCCGGTCTCACACCGTTGATTGCCATCGCGGTCACCATCGGGTTTATTTTGCTCTTTGCCACCTGGATCAACGATCTCCTTCAGAAATTCCCAGCCGCACAAGCGACGGTGTCCCGCCTGGTACGCACCGGCACCCCGGTGGTGTTCTTCCACGGGCTCGTCCTGGTCTGGCTGTACCAGCATGATTATGGGGACGACACGCTCTACCAATTCTTCTTGCGTGTCGTCGTCTCCATCGTGTTGTCCTTTGTGATAGCCCTGTTGATCAACAGCACTCCCGCAGCACGTCTGCTGTCTGGTGCTCCGCAAGAACCGAAGCTTTTCCGGGATCGAACATTCTAAGTCCTGCTAGTTATCACCGAAAATGGTGGCAATAAATTCGCCCGCCCACTCGAGTAAGTCTGCATCGACCAGCTCTTTACCGGTGACCGCCTTGGTTTTCGGTCTCGGCACCATGAGCGCTTTGAGCGGAGGACGATGCGTGGCGCCGGGATACATGCGTTTCAACCGCATCGCCCGAGAGTCTGGCAAGGATTCCACCGGACCAAACTTGATGTTCTTGCCCATCAACATGACTTCGTAAATGCCATACTCTCGGGCAGTATTACGGAAGTTGGCGACTGCGACGAGGTTCTCGGCGGCCTCTGGCAGCGCTCCGTAGCGATCTTTGAGTTCCTCAACGACCGCGTTGACGGCATCGGTATCGGCCGCTTGGGCAAGATTCCGGTAAGCCTCAAGGCGTAGTCGTTCACCCGGTATGTAGTCGTGTGGCAGGTGCGCGTTGACGGGCAATTCGACTTTAACTTCTTCAGGGGTGGTGTCTTCTTCGCCTTTGAAATCAGACACGGCTTCACCGACCATGCGCAGATACATGTCAAAACCCACACCGGCGATGTGACCGGATTGTTCGCCGCCGAGCAGGTTGCCGGCACCACGAATTTCGAGGTCTTTTTGTGCCAGTTGCAAACCAGAGCCCAGCTCATTGTGTGTTGCAACGGCTTTGAGGCGTTCCATCGCGACCTCGTTGAGGGGCTTGCCTGCGTCGTAGAGGAAGTAGGCGTAGGCCCGGTCTCGGCCACGACCTACACGACCGCGTAACTGGTGGAGTTGTGACAGCCCATACCGGTGGGCATCTTCAATGATCAGTGTGTTCGCATTGGCAATGTCTAAGCCGGTTTCGATGATGGTCGTAGAAACAAGTACATCGTACTCTTTCTCCCAAAAGTCGACCATGATCTGTTCTAGTGTGCTTTCGCCCATGCGTCCGTGGGCTACGGCTACTCGTGCCTCCGGTATCAATTCCTGGATGCGGGCGGCCACTTTGTTGATGGTATTGACGCGGTTGTGCACGTAAAAGACCTGTCCCTCACGCATCAACTCACGTCGGATGGCTGCCGTAATCTGCTTATCGGTGTACGGCCCCACGTAGGTCAGTACCGGGTGGCGTTGCTCCGGCGGTGTCGCCAGTGTTGACGTCTCACGAATACCGGTCATCGACATTTCCAGGGTGCGTGGAATTGGGGTCGCCGTCATCGCGAGGACGTCAACGTTGGTGCGCATTTGCTTGAGTTTTTCTTTGTGCTCCACACCAAAGCGTTGTTCTTCATCGACGATGATGAGCCCCAGATCCTTGAATTGGACCTCGTTGGACAACAACCGGTGCGTGCCGATGACCATATCGACGGTTCCTTCAGCGAGCCCGTTGAGTGTTTCGCGCGTTTCTTTCGCATTTTGGAAGCGTGACAGAGCGCGCACGGTCAGTGGGAAGCCAGCGAACCGTTCGGTAAAAGTTTCATTATGCTGCCGCGCCAACAACGTGGTGGGCACCAGCAGTGCTACCTGCTTACCATCCTGAATGGCTTTAAACGCCGCCCGAACAGCAACTTCTGTTTTCCCAAAGCCGACATCACCGGCGACCAGTCGGTCCATCGGGATTTCGGCTTCCATATCGTGTTTGACTTCTTCGACCGTCGTGAGCTGGTCAGGCGTCTCCATATGGGGGAAGGCTTCTTCGAGCTCTGACTGCCACGGTGTATCCGGTGGATAAGCGTGTCCCGAAGTTGCCATACGTGCCGAATACAGTTGGATGAGCTCTTTGGCAATCTCACGGGTAGCACGACGTGCTTTGGACTTGGTCTGAGCCCAGTCGGAGCCGCCCATCTTCGACAAGGTCGGGACATCGCCACCAACGTATTGCGAAACCTGGTCCAATTGATCAGTCGGCACAAAGAGACGATCCCCTGCACCGCCACGTTTCGACGGGGCAAACTCTAAGACCAGATATTCGCGGTAGCCTTCTTCTCCGGCGGTCGATCGGGCACCGGCCACTTTGCGTCGTTCAAGCTCAATAAATTTCGCGATGCCGTGCTGGCTATGCACCACGAAGTCGCCTTCTTCCAGGGTGAGCGGATCCACGGCATTGCGACGTTTACGCGCGAGGGAACGTTTTTCACCACGCTGGGTACCTGCGGCTTGGCGTCCGAACAGATCGTATTCGGTCACCACGGCCAGCCGTTGCTGTGCCCAAGCAAACCCTGACCCCAAGGAGGCCACGGTGATTTGAATCTGGGCTGGTGCAACATCGGTGATGTGCTCGACCACGGTTGCGGTGTGGCCCTGCTCTAAAAACAGTTCGGCCAGTCGGCGGGCCGGTCCAGGCCCGTGGGTGGCCACCGCGATGGACCATTGGTTTTTCAGCCGATCGCCCACGTGTTCCATGAGTGCCGGTACATCACCGGCGAACTGCGCAGGTGCGTTGAAGTCGCTACGCAGCACAGTGGTATCCAACGCTTCGTCCAGTTCAAAGGCGGTAAATTGCCACCAGCCCTGGTCGCGTTCCAAGGCCTGGGCGCGGGTATCGCCCAGCGTTGCAAAACCGCCGGCTTCCTGTTGGTTTTCTACCGGGGCGGCGAGTCCTTCGCCGGCTGCAGCCCAGGCGGCCTCTAAGAACTCTTCGTTGGTAGTCAGTAGGTCATGGACGCGGCTACGCACTTTTTCTGGTTCGACCATAATGGTGACCGAGCCTTCGGGCAGAACGTCTATGAACGATTCCATCTCGGTGACCAGCGGTGCCAGAGATTCCATGCCTTCCACAGCGAGCCCATTCGACATGGGTTCCAGCATTTCCAAGACATTTGGCATGGATGCTTGGAGGTCGCGTGCACGCTGCTGGACCTGATCAGTCAGTAAGAGTTCACGACACGGTGGTGCGTAGACACTCGTCGGCGTTTCGGAACCATCTTCGGATGTGTCGACGAGCGATCGCTGATCTGCGATCGAGAAGTAGCGGATCTCTTCGACCTCATCGCCAAAAAATTCAATACGATACGGGTGAGCATCGGTGGGCGGAAAGACATCGATGATACCGCCCCGTACCGCGAATTCCCCGCGACGTGAAACCATGTCGACGCGAGAATACGCGGCGTTGGCGAGGTCTTGGACGACCTGGTCGAAATCGTAGAAGTCACCGGTCTTTAGCAACACCGGTTCCAGGTCGCCGAGTCCTTTGACGATGGGCTGGACGATCGAGCGTACCGGTGCGGTCAGTACTTTCAGCGGCAGTTGGCCATCTCGGCCCGGATGCGCCAGTTTGCGTAAGATCGCCATACGTTCACCCACGGTGTCACTGCGCGGTGAGAGTCGTTCGTGGGGCAGGGTCTCCCAGGACGGGAAGTGTCCGATGCTGTCAGCATCCATCCACGAACCTAGCCCGCGGGCGAGGTCTTCGGCTTCGCGCGCGGTTGCAGTGACCAGCAATACCACGGGTGTCTGAAACGTCGAAGAGTCGAGAGCCTGGGCAAGCGTAGCGGTCACGGCTTCGCGTGCACCATCCGGCAGAGTTAAAGATAGGTCCGAGGTACGCTCGGACCGTGTAATCGAAGATCGCATCGCCGCGACGGCGGTGTCGGTTTCGAGATGGGGTAAGAGCCCTGATAACACGGCATTTTCAGACAAATCTAACTTCCAATATCCTGGTAATATTCACATCCGGCGCACATATAAGCATAACCGTTTTCACAGCGTCACCGTCTACACTCACTCAGCATCCACTGCTGTCGAGTAATAGAGAGGAAGCACATGGCCTTCAACGAAACCACGACCATCTCATACGCCCCTGAAAAAGTATTTAACGGTCTCATAAGTCGTGATTTTCAGGAGTATGCATCGGAGGCATTCCGTGCCGATCTTGACAAATTTTCTGTGGTACCAGCTCAGCCAGCAGCTGCCGATACCGTTGCAGTCGACATTACGCGCACGGTCAATGGCGAAGACTTTGCACAGAAGCTGCCTTCTGCTGTGCAGCGTTTCGCTAAAGGACGTATCAGCGTCGAACAGCAAGAAGCCTGGTCGGCGGCAGCCGAGGACGGCTCACGCGATGCCAATGTCACCATCAAGGTTTCTATGGTCAAAGCCACCGCGAAGGCGACCATTAAGCTGTTCCCTGCCAAAGGTGGTACAGCTACTGTCGTAGAAACTGAAGGCAGCGTCAAATCATCGATACCGCTGGTGGGATCCAAGGTCGCACAATTGGCCGAACCACAAGTCGGCAAATTGCTCAATGGGTTGACTCAGAAACTCGAAGCCTGGTTAAAAGACCACTAAGTTTTCCGAAACTAACGTCACACGGCGAGATGTATCCGAAGAGGTGCATCTCGCCGAAATGTTTCATCTACTTTTGATGGAACCGGTTTTGGGTCACGGTGAGGCCGTGTTCGATCAGTGATTCCACCGCGTCGGCGGCTCGATCGATATGCAGTGCCAGCGTTTCGTGTTCGGTGGATGAAAATGGCCGCAGCACGTAGTCTGCAGCTGACATTCGTCCGGGTGGTCGGCCGACACCAGCTCTGACGCGCAGGTAGTCTTTGGTACCGAGCGCCTGTGTAGTGGATTTCAATCCGTTGTGGCCGCCTTCTCCCCCGCCGCGTTTGATACGCAGGTTATCGAAGTCGATGTCGAGTTCGTCATGAATGACGATCAAATTTTCGGGACCGATGTTGAAAAATTTCAGCAGGGCAGCGATAGGTTTGCCCGAGAGATTCATGTAGGTGGCGGGTTTGGCAAGAATTATTTTTGGACCGCCGATACCCAACCGAAATTCAGCGACCGCAGCACCGGCTTTGTGCACGTTCCATCGCTGAGAGTTGCGATCGGCGAGTTCGTTGACCACCATGTGGCCAATGTTGTGGCGGGTCGCGGCATAACGGTCGCCGGGATTACCCAATCCCACCACCAGTACTGGACCGGCGGTGGGATCGAGTATTCCTGTTGCCTGAGTAGTCAACTCTGCGGTCTTATTCTTGGTTCTCAGCGTCTTGTTCGGCAACGGTTGGGACTTCGCCGGAACCGTCTTCGTCGGTCTCTTCGCCCAGATCCTGGTCGGTGACGAGGTCAACGGTTGCAATGAGGTAGTCCTCATCTTCTGCAATGGTGACACCTTCTGGCAGGATAACGTCTGGAGCGTAGACGTGGTCGCCGGCTTCACGGTCGGTCATGTCGATGGTGACGTTGTCTGGCAGATCCAGTGCGTCAGCTTCAACAGCCACGGTAGTGACGTCCATGACGTAGGTGTGTTCTGGTGCGACTTCACCGGTGACTTCAATGTAGACGTCAACGGTGACGCGTTCGCCACGGCGCACGTGGACGAGGTCCACGTGTTTGATCTCGTCTTTGAGTGGGTTGCGCTGGATGTCTTTTGGCAGCACGAGTTCTTTGCAGTCACCTTCAATGAGGCGAATCAGCTGGTTTGCGTGGCGCAAGGCCAAGAAACCTTCGTGACGTGGCAACAGCAAGTGACGTGGTTCTTCGCCGTGTCCGTAGAGGACCGCTGGGATGTAGCCTGCACTGCGTGCACGACGGGATGCGCCCTTACCGAATTCGGTGCGGGTTTCGACTGACAGATCAATGTATTCAACAGCCATAATGATTCCTCCTGTAGTAGTCCAAAGTGCGTGTGCACTTCTATTTTCCAGGCAGGAACTGCAGAACGACACAAGAGTGTCTGCAAAGCCTCGTCGATCACGGAGTGGGTGAGACTCCCTCGCCTGGGCAACGACTCACCACTATAGCATTCGTCAGCGCTGCCGACGAACTCGTTAGGCGTTGCCGTCAAATAGGCTGGTCACCGAGCCGTCTTCGAAGACTTCACGTATCGCGTTGGCCAGGATCGGAGCAACGGACAGGACGGTGAGGTTCTCGAATCGTTTCTCTTGTGGGATCGGCAAGGTATTGGTGACGACGACTTCACTCGCACCGGAATTTGCGAGTCGTTCGGCTGCTGGATCGGAGAAGACCGCGTGGGTTGCCGCGATGATGACTTCGGCTGCGCCAGCATCCTTGAGGATCTTGACCGCACCGGAAATCGTGCCGGCGGTGTCAATCATGTCGTCAATGAGCACGCAGGTGCGTCCTTCGACCTGTCCGACAACAGTCTTGGATTCGGCTTTATTGGGCTGGGTGAGGTCACGTGATTTATGCACGAAGGCCAGTGGTGCACCGCCGAGACGTTCAGCCCACTGTTCAGCCACACGGACACGTCCGGTATCGGGTGACACCACGGTGACCTCTTCGACGTTCACCCGGCCACGAATGTAGTCGGCCAGAATGGGGAAAGCAAAGAGGTGGTCCACCGGTCCGTCAAAGAAGCCCTGAATCTGCGAGGTGTGCAGGTCCATGGTCATGATACGGTTCGCACCGGTTGCCACGTAAAGATCCGCCATCATACGCGCCGAGATGGGTTCGCGACCGCGACCCTTCTTGTCTTGGCGTGCATATGGGTAGAACGGAGACACGACGGTGATGCGTCGGGCAGAGGCACGTTTCATGGCGTCGCACAGCAGCAGTTGTTCCATGACCCAGTTGTTCATGGGGGCAGGGTGTGCTTGCAAGATGAAGACATCCTTACCGCGGACCGATTGGCCGGGGCGAACGTAGGTTTCACCGTTTGCAAAGTCGTAGGCGTCCAACGGCAGGAGTTCGGTGCCGAGGTGCTCTGCGATTTCTTCGGCAAGCTCCGGGTGTGCACGGCCCGAAGCCAACACGAGCTTTTTGTTCTCATTGGTGACGATTTCGCTCAACCAAGTTCTCCCTAGAACGTTCGCGATGTGTATGGGGTTTCAACTGTAGACCCTGCTACAGGCTTCCAACAGTATAGTGGGAAAGATTATGACTTCTCGTTGGCTATCCGAGCGGCCTTAGCTGCTGCGGAATCGGGGCGACGCTCTAAGACCCATTCTTCAATCGTCCGCTGCTTCACCGCGTTCATTGCCAGAGCACCCGCTGGGACGTCTTGGCGAATCACTGCACCTGCGGCGGTATAGGCTCCGTCACCGATTGCTACCGGTGCGGTAAAGACCGTGTTCGAACCGGTGCGCACTTCAGCGCCAATCTCGGTGCGGTGTTTGTTCACCCCGTCATAGTTGGCGGTGATGTTGCCGCAACCGATATTGGAGTTTTCACCAATGTCTGCGTCGCCGGCGTACCCGAGGTGCGAGAGTTTGGCACCGCGACCAATGTTGACGTTTTTGGTTTCATAAAACGCGCCGATTTTTCCGGTGTCGCCAAGGACCGTGCCGGGGCGCAAGTAGGTGAATGGGCCGACGTTGGCGCCCTGCCCGATGACGGCTTCGGTACCTTCAGTGCGACGAACCGTGGCAGCTTCGCCGACGACCACGTCCACAAGTGTTGTGTCGGGACCAATGGTGGCGCCCGTGGCAATTTTTGTGGTGCCGTGGAGCTGAGTGTTGGGTTTGATGGTGACATCTTGTGCCAGCTCGACATCGACATCGATCCAGGTGGTCGTCGGATCCACGATGGTGACACCGGCACGCATCCAACGCTGGGCAAGACGACGGTTGAGTTCCGCACCCAGCGCTGCCAGCTGCGTACGATCGTTGACGCCTTCGACTTCCATGAGGTCCTCGGTGACATATGTTGCCACGCGACCGCCTTCAGCGCGAGCAAGACCAAGGACATCGGTCAGATACTTTTCGCCTTGAACATTATCGGTGCTGACTTGCGCCAAGGTGCGCGCCAGAACGGCACCGTCAAAAGCGTAAATGCCGGAGTTGATTTCGGTGATGTCAGCGATGGTTGAGTCACCGGTGTCTTCGGCGAGCTTCAGCGCGTCTTTGTGCTCGACGATCTGTGTTACGAGACCATTGTCATCGCGCACGATGCGACCATAGCCGGTGGCATCTGGCACATTGGCGCTCAGTACTGTCACCGCGTTTTTGGCATCTTGGTGCTCGGCAACCAGCGCGGACAGCGTTTCCGGGGTGAGCAATGGTACGTCGCCGTAGGTGACGACCACTGTGCCGTCGACTGCGCCGATGGCTTCGAGCCCTTGTTCGACCGCACGTCCGGTTCCTGGGATGTCATCTTGATCTGCGATGACCAGCTGGGGATTGTGTTCCAGCACGTGGTCAACCACGCGTTCACGCTGGTGACGCACGACCGCTACGAGATGGTCTGGGTCCAGGCTCGTGGCAGCATCAAGAGCATGTCCAACGAGGGATCGCCCACCCATGGAGTGCAAAATTTTTGGTAGATCTGATTTCATTCGTGTGCCAGCACCGGCTGCCAACACGATTACAGCCGCGGGAGAAGAAGAACTCAATGGAATCTCACCTTTGATCGTAAGGCACTATTTCTCAACCGCGATGCGGTGTTCCGCCCCTAGGATTCGAACCTAGACCACACAGCTCCAAAGGCTGGCGTGCTGCCGTTACACCAAGGCGGAATGTTGATTGATCATCAACACCTCAAACATTGTGCCACATCTAGCGATAAATTCCGAATTAGTTTGCTTCCTTGGCACGCAGCGCATCGATCAGCTCGGCTTTGCGCATATTTGACCGTCCGATGATGTCGCGCTCTTGTGCCAGAAGATAGAGCTCTTCAACTGTCAGCGCTTCCAATTGATCAGAAGGAGCGTCGTCGGTGACTGGTCCCTGCGGGTCGACACGCTCGTCGACATCAGGTTTCAGCGCCAAGTCTGGTTCTTCTTGAGAGTCTTCCGCTGACACGTTCGTTGCGGGTGGTAGCGAGTCCAACAGGTCTTGTGTTTGACGGTGCCGACGCAGGCGGTTGGCCGCATACACCGCGGCCACGGTGCCAGCTACCGCCACTGTTGTCGCACTGAGTATTTGACCGATGCGCTGTCCCGTTGAGTGCTGTTCTGATGATGCCATAACTCCTATTATCACCTACACACCACGTCACGTCATCACTCACCCGTTGAGGTCAAGCTTCTCTATGATGATCTGACGGACTCGCCCAGCGTCGGCTAGGCCCCCTGTAGTCTTCATGACCGGCCCGATGAGTGCACCAATCGCCTGGGTCTTACCGCCGACAATCTTCGCGACGACATCCGGGTGCTGCTCGATCACTGCATCAACGGCTCGGGTCAGCGCTGTGTCGTCGGAGACCACCGCCATTGAACGGTTCTCCACGATCTCCCTCGGGTTGCCCTCGCCCGCAACAATATGGCCCAGAACTTGTCTGGCGATTGTATCGTTGATGATGTTCTGTTGGATCAGACCGTCGAGTTCGGCCACGTGCTCGGCGTTGATGCCAATATCAGCTATCGGCACGTGGGCATGATTGGCCAACCGGGCAATTTCTCCCATCCACCATTTGCGAGCAGCGGCAGGGCTCGCGCCGGCTGCGATGGTTTCTTCGATCGCGTCCATCACATCCGCGCTGACGACATCGCGAAATTCCTCATCCGAGTATCCCCAGGTTGCTTTCAGCCGCTTACGACGTTGATGGGGCGGCTCGGGTAAGGCAGCGCTGAGTCGGTCGATCCATGCCTGGTCAACGTGGATCGGCACTAAATCTGGTTCCGGAAAGTACCGGTAATCGTCGGCATCTGATTTCGGCCGTCCAGCGGTCGTCGAACGGGTCGCTTCATGCCAGTGCCGTGTCTCTTGGGTGACCGTTTTTCCTTCGGCTAACAGGGCTGCTTGTCGTTGCATCTCGTAGGTCACGGCATGCTTCACTGCCCGCATCGAGTTGATATTCTTCGTCTCGGTGCGAGTTCCGAAGTGGTCAGCGTGCTTGGGCATCAGTGACACATTGGCATCACAGCGCAAGTTGCCATGTTCCATGCGAGCATCGGAGATGTCGAGGCTTCTGACGATGTCACGAATGGTCATCAAATAGGCCCGCGCTAACTCGGGTGCGCGGCTGCCCGCCCCAACAATCGGTTTGGTCACAATCTCAACCAGTGGAATCCCTGAACGGTTGTAATCCGCCAGAGCATGCTCGGCACCTTGAATCCGACCGGTGCCACCGACGTGTGTGAGTTTGCCCGCGTCTTCTTCAAGGTGAGCACGTTCGATCTCGACTCGAAATATGGCACCGTCGTCCAATTCGACATCTACCCAACCATCGAACGCAATCGGCTCGTCAAACTGCGAGGTCTGAAAGTTTTTGGGCAGATCGGGATAGAAATAATGTTTTCGTGCAAAACGGCAGGTTTCGGCGATGGAACAGTTCAGGGCCAACCCCAACTTGATGCCGTAGTCCACGGCCTCGAAGCTTACCACAGGCAGCGCCCCGGGAAGCCCCAAGTCGACCTCAGTCACGCTGGTGTTCGGTTCCTCACCAAAACCGTTTGGCGCCGAGGAGAACATTTTGGTTGCTGTGTTGAGCTCGACGTGCACTTCAAAGCCTAGAACGGGGTCAAATGCAGCCAGGGCCTCATCGATGCTGGGCAGTTGTTTGGTAGCCATCAGTCTTGCCTTCCTGCCGTCGCGGCTGTGGTCGCCTCGGGCGCCTGCTGATATAGCGGTCGGCCCCACTTATCTTCCAGGAGCGCTTCCAGCCCACCGGCCACACGGTATGCGACCGCGTCCCGTGTGGCCGGGGCCTGAATTTGGATCCCCATTGGCATGTCGTGCTCAGCCATACCACCCGGGATAGACACTGCCGGAATACCAGCCAGATTTGCCGGGATGGTTGCGACATCGTTGGCATACATGGACGCCGGATCCGAAACCTGTTCGCCTAACGGCACTGCCACCGTTGGCGTCGTTGGGCTGATCAGCACATCAACGTTTTCGAAGGCACGCGCAAAATCTTGTTGCACAAGCGTGCGGATGCGCTGCGCCGAACCATAATATTCCTCAACATAACCGGCCGAAAGGGCGTACGTCCCGAGGATGATCCGACGCTTGACCTCGTCGCCAAAGCCTGCCGCACGGGTAGCGGCCATGACCTCTTTGACGGTACTGTCGGCCTCTGGCACCACGCGATTACCGAAGCGGATACCGTCGAACCGCGCCATATTCGACGACACTTCCGATGGCACGATCAGGTAGTAGGCGGGCAGCGCATAGCTCATATTGGGACAGTCGATAGCGACAACGTCAGCGCCAGCATCGCGCAACAATTGTAGTGCTTCGTCGAAGCGTTGCTGAATCTGCTCGGAGAAGCCAGAGCCTTGAAGCTCCTCGAGCACACCGATCCGCACACCCGTCAGATCTCTGGTCTGTGCTGCGGAGGCGAGATCGTTCCACTCAGTGATCAGCGAGGTCGAATCTTTCGGGTCGTGGCCGGCGATTAACTCATGCAGTGCCGCGGCATCGGCTGTCGTGCGGGCGACCGGCCCAATCTGGTCGAGCGAAGACGCCATCGCGATCAGCCCGTATCGGGAGACGGAACCATAGGTTGGTTTCGTTCCGACGGTGCCGGTGAAGGATGCGGGTTGGCGGATCGAACCGCCTGTATCACTCCCCAATGCTAGCGGTGCCATGTAGGCGCCCACTGCGCTGGCGGAACCACCGCCCGATCCACCCGGTGCCCGTTCAAGGTCCCACGGGTTGCGAGTCACGCCATAGGCTGAATACTCCGTGGTCGATCCCATGGCAAATTCATCCATGTTGGTTTTGCCGAGCACAGGCAGTTTGGCATCACGTACTTTTTGTACCACGGTCGCATCATAAGGGCTCATCCACCCTTCGAGTATTTTCGAAGCGGCCGTTGTGGGCTGTTGCGAGGTCACAATATTGTCTTTGATCGCAATAGGTACCCCTGCCAGCGGGTGCAGTGCCGCCGCATCGGCGCCTCCTGCTGCTCGCAAGCGATCGACTTCGGCCGCAACAGCTAGGGCATCGTCTTCGTTGAGGTGCAGGTAGGCGTGAATACCAGCCTGGGCTGTACCGTCAATCTGGCGTATGTGGTCAAAGTGAGCCTTGGTAAGTTCAACGGAGGTAAAGGTAGTTTTGTTGAGCTCTTCCGCCATCTGCAGGGCAGTCAACCGGATCATGTGGTCGGGATTCATGACTCTGATCCCCCGTCGAGAATAGCCGGGACTTTGAATTGCCCCGATTCGGTCTCTGGGGCACTGGCCAGAGCCTGCTGTTGCTCGAGGACACCGCGCACTACGTCATCGCGGAACACGTTGTGCAGCGCAACCGGATGCGAGGTGGCTGGCACTTCTTCCGTTCTAATTTCTTGAACGCGTTCAACCGTTTTCAAAATGCCGTCGAGTTCTCCCGATACGCGGTCGAGTTCTTCCTCGGTCAAATCCAGATGTGCTAGTTCGGCGAGGTGGACAAGCTGCTCGCGGGTGATGTCGGACATAGGGGCCCTTCGCTCGCTGCGGGTTTCAATTGGCCCCAGTCTAATCGCATGTCATGAGGCGAGAAGACAAAATTTGGGCGGATGAGTTCGCTCATCCGCCCGTCTCGTTGGTTTTCAGACTGTCTAGTTTTGTTCCGTCAGTTTATTGACGATTGCCTCGTTGAAGGCTGGTAAATCTTTCGGTGTCCTGGAGGTATTCAGGTTTCCGTCGACCATGAGTTCTTCGTCTGCCCAGTTCGCGCCAGCATTGCGTAGGTCTGTTTGCAGGCTGGGGTAACTTGTCATGTTGCGATCTTTGAGGACATCGGCTTCGGTCAGGATCCACGCAGCGTGGCAGATGGAAGCCACAGTTTTTTCTGCATCGAAGAATGCCCGTGTGAAGTTGACTGCATCGGTATTCATGCGAATTTGATCGGCGTTTTTCGTTCCGCCGGGTAGTACCAGCGCATCGAAATCTTCGACGTTGGCTTCGGCGACGTCAAGATCCACTTTTTGGGAGTGGTCTCCACCGCTAATTTCTCCTGACTCTGGCGAGACGAGAACTGCTTCGGCGCCCTCTTCAACGACGGTATCCCACGGTGAGTAGAGCTCGGACGGCTCGTAACCGTTGGTCACGAGAAAAGCTATGCGACGGCCTTTAAGGTCGCTCATGATTTCACTCCTTTAGTGTTGGGTGTCCTCCCAGGCTAGTTGGCGCCCAGAGTCTTCGAAAGAGTGACTGGTTCGCGAAACGGAAAGGTATTCACCACTCCGATCGCTTCAAACATGGCAAAGAGAATCGTCGGCCCAACAAAATGAAAACCACGCTTTTTCAGTTCTTTGGCCAACGCCACGGATTCCGGTGACTGGGTCGGCGGGTTCCCTTCGGCGTCCAGCACAGGATCTTCAGCCGGACGGTAGGACCAAATAAGCTGGGATAACCCTCCGTCCTTCCGAAGCCCAATTGTTGCTTGCGCGTTAGTAATCACGGCCAGAATTTTCTGTCGATTACGCACGATACCTGTATTCGACATAAGCTCCTCGACGTCGTCATTGGTGAAAGCCGCCACCACGTCTGGATCAAAATCCGAGAAAGCGTCTCGAAAGGCCTGTCGCTTTTTCAGAATCGTCAACCAGGACAGTCCGGCTTGAAAACCTTCCAAACTCAGCCGCTCGAAGACTCCCTGTTCGTCCCGCACCGCTCGACCCCATTCGGTGTCGAAATACTCCTGTAGCACCGGGTTCGTCGTAGCCCACGCTGGACGGGCGACACCGTCGTCGTCGATGAGTACGTTGGGATATTTAGGATGTTGGCGCACTGGGGCGTTCACCTCGTTCAAAGGCCAGTAGATATTGTTTTGCACCGGCGGTGCCGCTGAATTCACCATGACTGCCGTCTGATCTGACGACTCGGTGACACGGTTGGATTAGCGGGATGGGGTTGCGTGCGCATGCACTGCCCACTGCGCGCGCAGCGCCGGGATTTTCGAGCTGTGTGGCGAATTGCCCATAGGACCGGGTTTCGCCGTAGGGGATGCTCGACAAATTTTGCTGTACCCGTGTCATGAACCGGTCGGGTGCCGGCTGTTGGACTGGGAGTTCAAAGTACTTCCGCGTTCCCGCGAAATATTCAGCGAGCTGCTGGGTTGCGTACTCGAGTGCAGCATCATCGCGTTGAACGGGCATGCCGTAGGCAGCTTCGAGTTTGGCGCGGACGCTGTGAAAATCGTGGTTCTCAAAAGCCAGGTGTACTACGGCTGATGCGGTCGCGGCGATGAATAGCTCGCCGATCGGTGAGGGCATGATCGCGTATCGAATGGTGACGGATTGTGCAGTGTCGGACATGGTGTACCACCTCGGTTGATGTCATTACTGATTATGCCTGCTTTGGTCTTTGGCGTCAGGTGGAAATGGCGCACTGTGGATAAGCACCGCTGATGTTCTTGACAATCCGTGTGTGCCAGCCCATACTTACTTAAAGTCAGATTGACCTTAAGGGCAATTGTGGGATTCCCTGGTCGCGAGCGCAGAAAGGACAGCGCGTGGTGAATTTTTCTGCTCCGAGTGCCTCGGAGCGGCGTTTTATGCCGCCAGCCGTTGCGGTGTCCTCTGTCGCATTTGCTCTGCATCCGCCCGTGGATGCCAATGTGGCGGATCCTCGATCGGGCGATGTGATCTCGACGTGGGGCGAGTATGCCGGGCGCGAGGGTGCACGCGTTGAACATGCCACAACGTTATGGTTGCCGCTAGTTCGTCGCACCCGTCCGCCGTTTGATGATTTATGGGCGCTGCCCGGCGGACCGATCCCCTGGGATGAAGATCTCTATCACACAGCCGCACGCACCCTGCACGAGTCAGTGCTGCGCTCCCCCGGTTACCTCGAACAATTATTTACGTTCGGCGCGACGACCCGGTCTGCTACGGCACAACGTTTGGTGACGATTGCCTACTGGGGGTTATACGGCGAGCTTGATCTGGCCGTGGATCCGACGACGGAACCATCTCGTGATGTCGCAAGCGATGTGGCCACCGCGGGGAAGAACGCGGTCACAGAATTTTCCGAAGCGCTCGTGGCCAGCGCGGATGCCAATATCGCATGGTTTTCAATTGACCGCTTACCCGAATTGGCGTTTGATCACGCAGACATTATTGATTACGCGGTGTGGCGTCTGCGGCAACGCACGGAGTATTCGATGGTGGCCCACAGATTTTTGAGCGAAGAGTTTACGTTGGCCCAAATGCGTCGCGTTCACGAGGCAATTTTGGGGGAACAAATTGATCCGGCGAACTTCCGACGCGATGTGCTCGCCCAAGGCCAGCTGGTGGACACCGGGCGGGTCGAAGAAGGTACACCGCACCGACCGGCCAGGCTCTACCGGTTCAAAGAACAACCCGAACACGTTTGATTTTCCCGACTGTTAGCTAGAGGAGTCCCATGACAAGCGTTGCCAATATCATTGCATCGGCTGCCACCGTTGAACAGCGCAGCCGCACCATGCTGGGTGACACCATTACCTTCGGTGAACCAACCGATATCACGACCACGTGTGACAGCCAGTTGAGCACTGAGCCGTGGCAGATCGACACCGAGCCGGGTTATGGCCCCGGGGCCTCGACGAATGACGAAGCACCGTCCACGGCTCCGCATCAGGGTCCGATCCCTGCTGAATATACGGATGCTTCCGAAGCCGAGCTTGATGCCCGCATTATCGCCGCAAAAGAGACGTTAGGCGACCGGTTGAAGATTCTGGGTCACTTTTACCAGCGCGATGAGATCGTGAAATACGCCGATTTTGTCGGTGACTCATTCATGCTCGCCCAGGCAGCCAAAGACCACCCGGAAACCGAGGCGTTTGTCTTTTGCGGGGTCCATTTCATGGCTGAGACCGCCGATATTCTCTCGGATGAGCAGCAGTCGGTGATCCTGCCGAATCTGGCCGCGGGCTGTTCGATGGCTGATATGGCCACCATCGACCAAGTAGAAGAGGCTTGGGAACAACTCATGCAAGTCCTCGGAACTTCCAATGACGAACGTGCCGAAGTCATTCCGGTGACCTACATGAATTCTTCTGCTGCGATCAAAGCGTTTTGTGGTCGCAACGACGGTATCGTGTGTACCTCTTCAAATGCCACGACCGTTTTAGAATGGGCCTTCGAACGTGGCAAACGCGTCATCTTCTTCCCGGATCAACACCTCGGACGCAATACCGCAAAAGCCATGGGCCTCACTGAAGAACAGATGCCGCTGTGGCGCCCCTATCTGCCCATGGGTGGCAATACTCAGCAGCAGTTGGAAGACGCCAAAGTAATCTTGTGGAATGGTTTTTGCTCGGTCCATAAACGCTTCACCGTAGCCCAAATCGACAAGGCCAGAGCAGACTACCCAGACGTCACGGTCATTGCGCATCCCGAGTGCCCCGCCCCGGTCGTCGAAGCAGCCGATGGTGTGGGATCAACGGAATATATCCGCAAAGCCATCGAGGCCGGCCAGCCCGGTGATGTGTTTGCAGTGGGCACAGAGATCAACCTGGTCAATCGATTGCAGGCGCAACACCCGGAAATGACCATATTTTGTTTAGACCCGGTCATCTGCCCGTGTTCGACTATGTACCGTATTCATCCGGCCTATCTGGCATGGGTGCTCGAAGGACTCGTCGAAGGCCAAGTTCACAACCAGATCTGCGTTGATGCCACGGTCGCAACTGATGCCTCGGTTGCGTTAGAACGTATGTTGGCGGCTCGTCCATGATTTTGGTGATCGGCGCCGGCGTGGCTGGACTCACCGCAGTGCAGCACCTCGCGGCAGCAGGTGAGCCAGTCACATTGGTGACCGCGGGGCGCTTTGGAACCGATGGGATTGCTGCCGGCAACACTGCGCTTGCACAAGGTGGTATCGCTGGGGCAGTCGGTCCAGATGATTCGCCAGAGTTGCACATGACCGACACGATCGCTGCAGGTGCCGGACTTGTAGATCGGCGTGCTGCCCGCGTCCTGGCCACCGACGGTGCGCACCGCCTCAACGCGTTACTCAACGACGGCTTCGCCGCCGACCGTGATACCAACGGGCACCTGGAACTTGGTATGGAAGCAGCGCACAGCACCGCCCGGGTGCTCCATGCCGGCGAAGACAGTTCCGGGGCTGCGTTGTCTGCGTTCATGACCAGCAGGGTCCAACAGCTCATCAATGCCGGTGCGGTCGGCCTAATCGAACAGGCCCATCTGACAGCACTGTGCGTGGCCGACGGTGCAATCTGCGGCATCGCGTATGAGACTCCGAGCGGACGACAACGCCTCAATGCTGATGCCGTCGTGTTGGCAACCGGTGGGTATGCCGGGTTGTATTCCACCACGTCATCATCGGCCGCGGTCACCGGAGACGGGCTATTGGCCGCAGCGCGTGCCGGAGCGGTGGTTGCTGATCTGGAATTCGTCCAATTTCACCCAACCGTCCTGCCAACAACTGGTGAGCTGATTTCCGAAGCGGTCCGCGGAACCGGAGCGGTGCTACGTGATCCCAACGGCGAACGCTTCATGGACCAAGTGCACCCTGGCGCTGAACTTGCGCCACGCGATGTGGTCTCGCGGGCATCAACCGAACTGATGCGTCGCTTCGCCACCGAGCACATATGGTTGGACGCCACCGTTATTGAGACGCATTTTGGCGCGGGGACGCTGGCGACGCGTTTTCCAACATTGACGCAGCGACTGGCTGCTCAAGGGATCGATTGGTCACGCCACTATGTTCCCGTTGCCCCGGCGGCCCATTATTGTATGGGCGGTGTCGCCACCGATACGTTCGGTCGATCATCGGTCCCCGGGCTGTTCGCTGCCGGTGAGGTGGCGTCAACCGGGGTGCACGGCGCCAACCGTCTGGCCTCAAATTCATTATTAGAGGGGTTGGTTTTTGGTGCCCGAACCGCGCTGGCTGCACAGCAGTATCGCGGCACTGGTGTCTGGGCTACGGAATCACCGTTTCGAAAGTTCATCGACGCACCGTCCGCCATGCGAGCTCAGCGCTCGGGTCCGCGTGGTGCCAACGGTGATGCGCACCAATTAACACAGCTGCGCAAGCTCGTGGGAGCCCACCTCGGCATTCCTCGCGATGCTGCATCACTACAACGACTGCAATCGCAGTTGAACACGGTCCAGCACCCACTGCGTGAGTTGGTGTCACTGATGGCCTCAGCCGCCCTGTCAAGAACAGAGTCTCGCGGTGGCCACTGGCGAACTGATTATCCCGAGGCAGATTCTCGCCAAGCTGCTCGGAGTGCTTGGCGCTTAGACACAACACAGCAGACGCCCCATGACGCGTTCAAGATGACGCGGGGCAAGGAAAAGGTTGAACATGTTAACGCATAAACTCGTTGCGGATGCCGTTGAAGGTGCGCTGGCGGAAGACAACCCATGGGGAGATGCCACCGTCGCAGCTTCCATTTCGGCTGACATGACGTTCCGGGCCAACCTCGTAGCTCGTGAACCCGGCGTCTTCGCCGGTGGTGCAGTGGTGGTAGAAACCTTTCAACAGGTGGATCCTCACATTGTCGTGACCGATCTCGTCGCCGATGGCACCGCATTGTATCCCGGCGATATCATCGCAACGCTGAGCGGACCGGCTGCCGGCATACTCACGGGTGAACGGATCGCGCTAAATTTCGTACAGCGTCTTAGCGGTATCGCAACGTTGACCTCCCGGTTCGTCGAGCAGGTGGACGGTGTGCACGCTCATGCGAAAATTGCCGATACCCGCAAGACCACCCCCGGATTACGTGCACTTGAAAAACACGCTGTGGTCGCCGGTGGTGGCATCAACCACCGATTTTCTCTCTCGGATGCCATCATGCTCAAGGACAACCATCTCGCTGCACTTGGTGCCACACACGGCAGTGGGCTGACCGCCGCGATCAATCGTGTTAAAAACAGTGTCGGCCATACGACGCCGATCATCGTGGAAGTCGATGAGCTCGACCAAATCGAACCCGTCCTGACCGCCGGGGTCACGGGAATACTCTTGGATAATTTCTCCCTGGCTGATCTGCGGTCTGGCGTGGCACTGATTGATGGTCACTGTGTGGTGGAAGCATCCGGCGGGGTCACTGTTGATACGGTGGCAGGAATCGCTGAAACCGGAGTCGACATCATTTCGGTCGGCACTATCACCCACGGTGCCACGGCACTGGATCTCGGATTGGACGCCGTTTAATGCTCTATCTCGACGCTGCTGCCACTGCCCCACTTCGTCCCCAAGCCCGCGAGGCGATGCTACGCATCCTAGACGGTGGGCCAGCCAATGCCTCGTCGGTACATACTGCTGGCAAACAGGCCAAAAGCGTGCTGCAACAGGCACGCCACCAGGTGGCGTCTGCTGTGGGTGCACGCGACTCGGAAGTGGTCTTCACCGCCGGTGGCACCGAAGCCAATAACCTCGCGCTGAAGGGCATTGCGGTAGCGAACCCGCGTGGCAAACACATTGTCACAACCGCCATCGAACATTCTTCGATTCGACGGTCCTGCGAGTTCTTAGCCCGGGTGGCGGGTTTCGAAATCACCGAAATTGGTGTCGATGAGCATGGACGCGTCGACGAAACGGCCGCGCTGGCAGCCATCCGCGACGATACGACCCTCGTGTCGGTTGGGTTAGCCAACGGTGAGGTCGGCACCGTCCAGTCGATTGACCAAATAGCCGAGGCGGCACACCGAGTCGGCGCAGTGATGCATACCGATGCTGTGCAAGCAGCCGCGTCGCTGCCGGTCAATTTTGGTACCGGTGGTTGGCCAGGAGCAGCCGTGGATGCGATGTCTGTGGCGTCGCATAAATTTGGTGGACCACAAGGTGCCGGTGCCTTGTTGGTGCGTCGCGGTATCGCATTCGAACCACTGTTGCACGGTGGTGGCCAAGAGGCTGGACAACGGGCTGGCACCGAGAATATGGCAGCGATCGCTGGTTTTGGTGCGGCAGTTGCGGCCGTCATGTCGCAAGCCGGCAATCGAGCTGCCGCGATGGTGATACAGCGAGATGCGTTTGTCACACGCCTTGTGGAAGCCATCCCAGGGGCCCAACTCACCGGTCACCCCACCGAGCGAGTACCAAACCACGCCTCGTTTGTCATCGAAGGTATCTCAGGGGAATCCATGCTGGTTGACCTCGATGTGGCAGGCATTGCTGCGTCATCGGGTTCCGCATGTTCGGCTGGTAAGAAGGAGCCCTCCGGCATTTTGCTTGCCATGGGCTACGACCCCGATGTTGCGGTCACCGCCCTGCGCTTTACGTTCCCTGACCCGCTCGATGATGCAGCATTTGAGCAACTGCTGGATAAAGCACTGGGGGTGCTTTCACGGCAGGCGGGCTAGCCTATTTCGACGAATAACACCCCTACCATGATCAGGCCAAGACCCAACACCATGCGGGGAGTCAGCGGTTCTTTCCAAATCACTCGTGCTAACAGGGCGATAACGGCCACGCCAACGGCCGACCAGATCCCATAGGCAATGGCGACCGGCATACCCTCAACCAGGGTCATGGCCAAGAAGAAAAACGCCAGCGCGTAGAACACAACCAGGGGTATGATCCAGATTTTCTTGCGGAACCCATCGGCAGCGCGCAAACTCAGGGTTGCAATAATTTCGCACACGATCGACAACGACAAATACAGCCAGCTCATGGGTTACCTACCTCGACCTTCTTCGGGCGGCCGTCCCCTATTTGCACCAGGAACACTCCAACCACAAGCACGACAATGCCAATGATGGATAGCCAGCTGAGCGTTTCACCAAAGATGGCGGCACCAAGAATAGCGACCAGCGCGACACCACCGGCGGCCCACGTGCCATAGGCGATGCCGATGGGCATGCCCTCGCCCAGCGCTAAACCAAGCAGCGTAAAGGCCACCGCATATCCGCCCACGACCCCGATGACCCACAGTGGTGTATCAACGGTGGCTCGTAGCGCCATCGTGCCGAGCACTTCGGCAATGATTGCTCCCACCAGCAATAACCAGCGTTTCATAAAACTGGACAATCCCATCCGCTTCGACTGCCTAGGAACACTCTGCAACGGAGATGTCCCAGGTCACACGCATCATGTTCACTCGTGCCAGACCCGTCAATATTCTACCTATCGCTCCAATAGCTCGAGACACGCGGTCGAGTGTTAGCTCCGTGAGACGTTCGGCAGCCGTGCCCCGGCAAAGACACCGATGAAGCCACTGGCGGCTAAAAATAACAGCGCAAAGGCGACATGCCAGGTGGCCAGCACCGAGCTGATACCCCCAATCAACAACAGCACGAGTCCCAGCGCGGTGTTCGACACGGCGACATAGGTGGTGCGCTGGTCACCTTCAGCCATGTCGACGACATAAGTCTTTCGACCGATGCGCACTCCGGTGTGCATCAGCGTCAGCGTGAAGTACACCCCGATAAAGATCACATTGGTCACCCAGTTTTCGGCCAACAACTCGGGGATCGTCGCAAGTATCACAATGGCAAGCACTATGGTCGAGGCGATGCCGGCTCCGATGCTCATGAGGTGTTTGCTTGAGCGGTCGGCAAGACGTCCGAAGATGCGTCCGCCGAGCAGTGCGGCGATACCCGAGGCAATGATGAACCCACCCAGCCCTGCCAGCGTGTCGGCGCCATATTGAATGGACAGGGTCACCACATACGGTGGGCTGAGCGACGAGACCAAGAGCAAGCTTCGAACGGTCACGAAGTGCCGAAACTCCTTATCGTCACGCAACAGTTGAGCCATCTGCACAAACGTATTGGTACGTTCTTCGGTCTCATTCGTGTCGGGATTGTGGCGATCCTGGTCCTGGTTAGGTTCTCGGATGCCGGTATAGATCAGCCCCACGCCGACCCACAGTGCTGCACCAATGGCCAGTAGCCAGGCGAGTTGGACGTTGGTCAGATCGGTGCCGCCAAAGAACCGGATGGCCAAACCAAGCGTGATCGCCACGAACCCCGCAGCTGTAGTGGCTAAGCCATTGATTTGGCCCCGTTCGCCCTTGGGCACGGTGCGCCCCTGAACATCTTTTGAAGCAATCGAGCTCAGGCATCGGCCAAGCGAAAATGTCATCAACGCCGCAAGGATGATAACGCCTGCGGTCAGACCGGTGGCAAGTGCTGCAGTCAGGGCCATCGTACCTACAGCAAGAGACTGGATAAGAGCGCCGGCGATGAAGACCCATTTTCGGTAGCGCACCCGCAGTATCAGGGGTGTTAGGAATGCTTGGGGCAGCATCGAACCTGATTCCCGGATGGGCACAAGTAAACCGGTCAAGGCTGGCGGGACCCCGAGGGTGGCAAAGAGCCACGGGAGAACGGTCGCTGAGTTCACCGTTTGGTCGCCCGATGATTGCAACGCATTGGCAGATACGATGCGCAGCCCATTGGAGGCAATATTGCCGCGCACCTCGGCTGGCAGATCGGCTTCCGCGGTGGGGTCCCGTTTCATCAGCGCCGAATAGATGGTGTCCTTTATACTCACTCCAAAAGGCTACCGCGTAAGAGTGCAACACACTAGTACGGTGAGCCGCGCCTGGCCGTTGCAGGAGACGCTGGTCTCGTCGGTGACACTGCCAAGATCAGCAGGACAACCCCAAACATACTCAGCCCGAGCCATCCCACCGGTGTGAGGCGTTCGCCCACAATCAGCACCGCCAGTACGGTGGCGACTGCGGGTTCGGTCAGAGTAATCGTCGTGGCCGAACTGGCCGGTATTTTCGACAGCCCATAACCAAACACGAAATAGCCCAAAAACATGGGGACGAGCGCCATGTAGGCGCCGACCGCAAATGCTTGTGGTGTGGCGAGGAGTTGCGCGCCGGTGAAGAATAAGACCGGAAGCAGCAGAACACCCCCGGTACCAAATACTGATCCCATCGAAGCAGCCCGGCTCACGCCCTCATGCATCAAACGCTGCACACACCACGAATAGATTGCATAGGCGGCCCCAGCAATGAGCCCGAGGCCAATACCGGCCATGATCTGGTCTTGACTGCCAAGCTGACCAGTGTCGCTAGAGATGATCAGCAGGCAACTGCCGACGATACCCAGCAGCGCTGCGCTTGCCCACCAGCCACCCAAACGGCGTTGATCTATGACGCGTTCGAGTATTCCGGAGACCAGGGGCGCCGATGCTAAGGAAATCACGGTGCCGATTGCCACGCCGGCCAGGTGCATGGATGAATAGAACGCCAACGGATAGGCAAAGACCGCAACCGCTCCCAGCAGCACGATGCTCGCATGTGCACGCAGCTGAAGTGTAGCCCGGCGCAGCGCAGGCATCGCCACCACTGCTTGCAGTATGCCACCAATTCCCAAGGCTGCCGCACCAATCGCTAACGGGCCAACCTCTGGCGCAAATGTGGCAGCCGTGCCGGTCGTACCCCACAGTATTGATGAGACGGACACTGCGCTGATGCCGCGGAGACGGTCGCGATTCATCGACACTCCAGGATTCGTGCAGCAGCATCGATGAGCAGTTTCCGCGTCTGTTGAGTGCGTTGCGGTGCTGACATGCGGGTATCGTCCTTGTGGGGAAAGCTCTTGAGGTAGATCAGTCTACTGACATATTCTTCGGTATGCGGCCAGTACGCTAGAGGTGACCGAACGTAGTGCACTGATACCGCAGCCAGGAGGCCCGCCATGCCTGAAGGAGATTCGCTGGTTCGGCTTGCGCACCGCTTACGGCCAGTGATGCAAGATCAGATCCTGCAGGCCACGGATTTTCGGACCCCACGCTTGGCCACCACGGACTTGGCGGGTTGGCAGATCACCCAGGTAATCCCCACAGCGAAGTATCTTGCCATGGCGGTCCAAGCACCTACCGAGACAGATTGCGCACCGACAGAACTGATCGTCCTGTCACACCTTGGCATGGACGGGTCATGGCGGATTGATACCCGCCCCACGCACACAACCCGGTGCATACTCCACTTTGATACCCGTCGCGTCGTGGGTTCCAGTCTGGCCAGCCTCGAAGTGCTGGCCCCCGAACAGGCGCGCGAAGCGTTAGCATTTCTTGGCCCGGACTTGCTGGCGCCCGACTGGCATCAACCCGGGACGGCAGGCAGACTCTTCGCTGAAGTACTGACCAATATTCGTGAAGCACCGGATCAACCCATTGGGACAGCCCTGTTGGATCAACGGCTGGTGTCCGGGCTGGGAAACATTTACCGCTGTGAAGTACTCGCCCTGGCACGGCTGAACCCGTTTGTGCGCGTGTCAACGCTGTCTGATGCCCAACTGATCGGCCTGCTGTATTTGGGGCGCGACCTGATGCTCCTCAATATCCCACCCAGATCCACACCACACGCGAGACGCGCCACCGTGGATGTTCGTCCGGATCCAGAAGCTGTCTTTGGCGTTCGCATCGCCACGCCTCAAGAACAAGCGCGTAGCGATGCTGATCGGTCCCATCGTCGAGGAAAACACCCCGCCTATTGGGTATATAACCGTCAGCGCGAAGGTTGTCTCCGATGCGGCGGGCCCATCTACCGCGACATGCTGGGTGTCGGCCACGACCGCGAGCGACGTATTTTCTGGTGTCCCGCCTGTCAGGCGCCGAACGAGTGACTGTTTAGCTCGCGTGTTTGCCTTGTTTGCGAGCCAGTTTCGATGGCCACCACACGGCACGGCCAATGTCGTAGGTCAAGGCTGGGACCAGCAGTGAGCGCACGATAAAGGTATCCAGTAGCACACCGAATGCGACAATGAACGCCAACTGGACCAAGAACAGGATCGGGATCACTGACAACGCCGCAAACGTGGCGGCCAGCACCACCCCGGCTGACGTAATCACGCCCCCGGTCACCGTCAGACCGCGTAGCACTCCGGCACGAGTGCCATGTTTCAACGATTCCTCTCGCACACGAGTCATCAAAAAGATGTTGTAATCGATCCCCAGGGCAACCAAGAACACGAACCCATACAGCGGGACCGACGGATCAGCCCCGGGGAATTCGAAGATCCCGTTGAATACCAGTGCGGAAACGCCCATGGCCGTACCGAAAGAAATAACCGTGGTGGCGATCAACAAGACTGGTGCAAGAATAGATCTGAGCAACAGCATCAGGATCAACAAGATGACCACCAAAACGATGGGGATGATGAGGTTCCGGTCGTCCACGGCTGCATCATTGGTATCGACATCGGTGGCTGTCACCCCGCCAACCAGAGCGCTTGGTGTCGTGTCCGCGAACTCGGCACGAAGCTCGCGCACCGTCTCTGAAGCGACCGGTGAGTCTGCAGCGTCAGCCAATGTGCCTTGGATCAGGACTTGATCCTCCACCACGGTGGGTTCTGGTTCAGGGGTCCCGGGCGGGCCAAGAGCTTCAATACCGTTTTCGGTGATTGGTGCGGTGCCGCTTGGAGAATCCTCGGTCGTGATGGACACTTCTTCAATTTCCGGATGCGCCAGCAGCACCTCAGAGACAGCTTCCTGTTCATCTTGGGATGCAATGACTTGGATGGGGCTTCCCGATCCACCCGGGAAATGTTCACCCAGGGCAACTTGGCCATCACGAGCCTCAGAGGCACCGAGTACAAGGTCGGATTGTGCAACGCCATCGGCTTTCAACTGGGTGGCTGCAGCTGCGCCGACCAAGAGCACCAGGGTCGTGATAATCCAGATTGCTCGTGGACGCTTCTGCACTTGGCGGGCAACCTTGGGCCAGAGACCGTTCGACGGTACGCCGTGCTCAGCAGCAACAGTGTCTGGTGCGTATTTGATCCGTCTTGGCCAGAATGCTGCGCGGCCAAAGGCAAAAAGGATAGCGGGCAGCAGGGTGAGTGCTGACAACATGGCAAAAATGATGCCGATCGAAGCGATAGGGCCCAGTGTGCTGTTGGATTTCAGATCGCTGAGCAGCAACATGAGGAGTCCTGCGATGACCGTGCCGCCTGAGGCCAGGATCGGTTCGATTGCTCCTTTCACTGCCCGCAGCGTAGCGGTCCACTTATCTGGGACGACTCGAAGTTCTTCTCGATACCGAGCGACTAACAACAGTGAGTAGTCTGTGGCCGCTCCGATCACCAAAATAAATAAGATACCCTGCGTTTGTCCGCTGAGTAGCACGATTTCCCATTTTGCTAACCACCACACGGTCAGCAAGGCGGCACACAGTGCGAACAAACTGGTTGCCAGCACTGCGAAGGGTAAGAGGATGGAACGATAGACGATGACCAGAATAATAAACACTGCGATCAAAGCCACTGCGAGTAGCAAGCCATCAATACCTGCGAATGCTGCGCTGAGATCCGCGCTGAATCCTGCAGGACCGGTCACATAGACAGTGAGGCCATCGGGGGCGTCAGATTCGAGCTGCTCGCTGATCGCAGTCACAACGTCAGCGGTGTCTGCTTCCGAGTTCACCGGGACAAAGGCTTGAATGGCCTGCCCGTCTTCGGAAGGTATCGGCGGCGAAAGCTCGTCCTCAACATCGCCAAGTTCGGTAAGCGACTCTATTGACTCGGTGATCTGTTCCAGTTGGGTGTCAGTGACTTCCGAGTCTGCGACGAACACGGCAATTGCCGGGATAGCGTCAGAGTCTGTGAACTCGCCCTGGAGTTCTTGGACCTTCGTTGCTTCAGCTGATTCGGGTAGATATGTCGTTTGATCATTCGACGAGACCTCTTCAACTTTGCCGAAGTAGGGCCCGCCCACCCCTGCAGCAGTAAGCCATGCCAAAATAAGAAAAGCCGGCAGCAAGATTCGTAGCCATTTTGGCACTCGAGCGCGCGACGAATCTGCCTCCTGGGATGGCGACTCCGGGTCATGTTGCGCAGATTTCGTAACAGTGGTCGTGTCCCGGTGCATGGTCATGTGTCCATTCGACGAAGCGTGTGCTCAGGAGCGATTTCAGGCATCACTTGACGTTCTGCTCATACTCCTACGTCATAGCAAGATTTGCTAACTGAAGATATAATACTAGCTACACTAGCAATTAGGCGAATACGAATATCTGACAGGAGTTCCCATTTCCTGATGCGTGAGAAAAACGACGAATCACTGGTACGGAATGTCTACGCGATCGCCGCTTCTGACCCACATTCGCAGCTCATCAACCGCGACAAGCACTCAACCTCTGAGGTTGAGCACATTGACGAACTCATGGCAGCGCTCGCCGCGCTCCGTGCAGCCGAACAGGAATTATCTGCGGCTGCACAGAAATACATGCAACTCGGCGAGACGGATATGAAGGCCCTGCACTTCTTGATTGTTGCACGAAACACCGGAGAAATAATCACGCCGGGGGCGATCGCAGTGCATCTGGAGATTTCGAGCGCCTCGACAACCAAGCTGTTAGATCGTTTGGAATCCGGCGGTCATATCCGTCGTTCGCCACACCCGCGGGACCGCAGGGCCACAGCAATCTCCATCACACCCAAGACTTATGAGACCGCAGTTGAAGCCGTCGGAAGACAACAAGCACAGCGTTTCCACGCCGCAGCGCGACTGAGCGAACAGGAACGCACCGTCGTGATCGCTTTCATCAAAGATATGACAAGAGAGATAGCCGCAGACCCCAAGAACTCCCCCGACCCCGCCTAGACACACTGATGAACCGGCGGCGGCACAACGCACCGACACCGTTGAGGTGACGTTTGGTCAATGACGGTTCCCTCGATTTTCTGCGCATCCGCTGTGCTCTGCGCGAGACGCCTGGGCAAGGCTTACCAGCCCGTGAATTCTAGTGACCAGCAGTTCTGAGTCACACATCCAGCGGGGTCAGCACAGCGATTTTCCAGTCCTCACCGTCGAGGACGAGCTGGTACATGTGCCGCTCATCCGGCACGCCACCGTCATAGCTCCAGCGCACATCCGCCCAAATGCTGTAACGGGTTGCCGCAACCACCTCCACAGCAGCCTCGGCAGTAGAGGCACCATCATACTGGCCGAATGCACTGGCGAAGAACTCCTCGGTCTGACTTGCGCCGGACACGGCGATGGCTTGTTCGGGAAACACAATCAGCGCGGGCACCGCATAGTGTCCGGCGATCACTGTCGCGTCGCGGTCAAGCAGGCCACGAGTGTAGGTATCGAAGAACTCACGCGCAATAGTCTCGTATTCGTGCATGGTCTCAACGCTACCGTGTGACATTACTCACCGTCGAGGAAAAATATGTCGTGACCGCCTTCGTCAACGGTATGACCGTGGACTTAGTCTAAAAGCTCTGAGAGCTCCAGCCACCGTTCCTCGACCTGGTCCTTTTGGGCTTCAAGCTCTTTGAGCTGTTGGGCTTGCTCTTGTAAGCCTTGGAAATCACTCGGATCCTGCGCTGCCATCTGTTGTTGGACGGCATCGATCTCCTGTTGCAGCTTCGGCAAACGCCGTTCCACTGCGGAGAGTTCTTTCTGCGCACTACGACGCTCAGAGCCAGAGAGTCGCTGGGTCTCCTGCTGCTGTCCCGCCGCACTGCTCGTATCATTGGATCCGTGGTGTGCGTCGGCTTCCTTGCTGAGTCGCAAATATTCATCAACCCCACCCGGCACGTGACGTAATCTCTTATTCAAGATCGCATACTGTTGATCGGTCACACGTTCCAGCAAGTAGCGGTCGTGCGAGACGACAATCAGTGTGCCCGGCCAGGAGTCGAGCAGATCTTCCATGGCTGCCAGCATGTCCGAGTCCACGTCGTTGGTGGGTTCGTCCAGCACAATGACATTGGGTTCGCTCAGCAACAGTAGCAGCAACTGGAGGCGACGTTTTTGACCACCTGACAGTTCCTGTACCCGAGCTGAGAGGTGTTGACGCTGAAATCCTAGACGTTCCAACAGTTGTGCCGGCGTATGGTCTTTGCCATCGACGGTAAACGTCGTTTTGGTTTGGGCCAGGACTTCTCGAACACGGTCGGCACCGATGTCTTCCAGCTGAGAAAACTGCTGATCCAGCATCGCAATCTGGACGGTTTTTCCATGTTTGACCCGACCACTGGTCGGCATGATGTCACCGGTCACCAGACCGAGCAGTGTAGATTTTCCAGCACCATTTGCACCCAAAATCCCGGTCCGTTCGCCGGGCCCGATACGCCACGTGATGTTGTCTAAAACTTCGTGGTCACCATAGCTGACACTGGCCTCTTCGATATCGACAACGTCTTTGCCCAGGCGTGCCACAGCCAGTCGCTGCAGTTCGATGCCGTTGCGGACCGGCGGAACATCCTCGATGAGCTGAGTGGCCGCATCGACACGGAATTTAGGCTTTGAGGTTCGAGCCGGTGCACCGCGGCGCAACCAGGCGAGCTCTTTGCGCATGAGGTTCTGCCGCTTGCTCTCGGCCGCAGCCGCCATCCGGTCGCGCTCAACCCGCTGGAGCACGTACGCGGCGTAGCCGCCCTCGAAAGGCTCAACAATCCCGTCATGGACTTCCCAAGTCTGGTTACAGACTTCATCGAGGAACCAACGGTCGTGAGTAATCACCAACAGTCCCCCAGCGTTGCGCGCCCAGCGGCGCTTCACATGGTCGGCCAGCCAGGCAATGCCTTCAACATCGAGATGGTTGGTGGGCTCGTCCAGGGCAAGAATATCCCAGTCCCCGATCAAGAGCCTTGCCAGGGCCACGCGACGACGCTGCCCGCCCGACAACGAACCAACTTCGGCTTCCCAGTCCAAATCTGACACAAGCCCCTGGATCACGTCGCGGATCTTGCGATCGCTGGCCCATTCGTGTTCGGCAAGATCACCGACCACGGACTGGCCCACGGTCAGCGTGGTGTCGACCGCATCCGATTGATCAAGCATGCCGATGGTAGTGTCGCTGCGCACGGTCACTTGACCGGCATCGGGTTCAAGTTTGCCGACCAGCAGTTTCATCAGGGTGGATTTACCGTCACCATTGCGCCCCACAATTCCGATGCGGTCGCCGGCGGAGACCCCCATCGTCACAGATTTGAGGACCTGCTGGGTCGGGTATTCGAAGTGGAGGGCTTCCGCCCCTAAAAGATGAGCCATAACTTCAACCATGATAGTTCACAGCAACGCTGTGGTCCTTCCGCTTCGTCGAGAGCACCAACGAGGCACAGCACACTAGACCAAATGAGCACCGGACACGGGGCCGTACTCGGCGACCGCGGCGATCTCCATGCGCTGCTCGAATCGTTCAGCCAGCTCATTGGCTGCATGCATATCGTCGGCAATAAAGACCAACGATGGGCCACGATCCACGGTCACCGCGGCTAGCGCGTCCTCATCCATGCCCGCGGTGAGCCAATCATTATGCTCGGGCAACATGCTCACCAACGCCGGTTGGAATTCGTTATGCATCATCAGCGCCACCTGTTTGGCATCACCCTGGGCCACCGCCTGCAGCAATTCGGTCTGGAATTCTAGGACAGCGTGCTGCTCGTCGTCTGTGGTGTGGCGCAGTTGACGGACAGCTTCGAACATTTCGGCATTGCCTAAGTCGGCTGCTGCCGGCACCACAACCATGGCGAGCTCACTGTGCACTAAGACCGGGGTGACCAGCTCTTCGATTGCGTTGTGATGCGTGATGATCGCTCCGCCGGTGATGGCTGCGGCCACACCATCACCGATGCGTGGCGCCATGCGTGCAAGGTCTTCGCGCGCAATAGAAGCGTCCCACAGGCCGCTGAGCGCAACCAGTACCGCCGCGGCAGTTGCGGCTCTTCCCCCGAGGTGGGTATCGAACGGGATGAATTTTTGGATGGTGATGTCGAGTCCCGAAGTCTCCTTGGGCCGACCCAGGTGCGCACGCAACACGTCTACGGCTTGAAACACCGCGACCAGGTCGTCGTGCGGGATATCAGCGTAGTCAATGACGCTCCCCGTCGCGTCTTCGAAGCTCACCAGGATTTCTTTATCGTCCCGCGCTTCAACGGTGGCCGTATCGTAGCGCGACACCGCAAGTTTCAAGCTCAAGACCGGCGCTTGTTGATATGCTTCTGGCTCCCCGACCTTGGTAGCAAGCGCGACCATCGCCGGAGCTTGGGCGGTGACTGAGGCAGGCGGGTCGAATTCGAGTTGTGCGCTCATGACTCACCCCTGTGGTGCTTGTGTTCGGCAATGCGTACAAAATGTTCTATTTCGAGTACCTCACCGCGAGCTTTGGGGTCGACGCCAGCTGCGAGCAGGATCTCTTCTGCAGCCACCCCGGATCCAGCCCACTGGCTGAGCGCCGCTCGCATGGTTTTGCGACGTTGTGCGAACGCGGTGTCGATGACTTCAAAGACCTCTTGGCGTGTTGCAGTGGTTTCGGGCGGCTCTTCTGCGGCAAAGTGGACGAGCCCCGAGGTAATGCGCGGCGCGGGCCAGAAGACTTTTGTGCCCACAGTGCCGGCAGATGTCGCCTTACCGTACCAGGCCATTTTGACCGATGGCACACCATAAATTTTTGAGCCGGGACCGGCCACGAGTCGTTCGGCGACCTCTTGTTGCACCATCACCAAACCATGCTGGATGTTGGGCAGCTCGGCAAGGATGTGCAACATGACGGGCACCGCCACGTTATAGGGCAGATTCGCCACAATCGCTGTGGGAGGCCCATCGGCAGCTTGGGGGCGTGCCGCATCAATGTCGGCGCGACCAATCCGTAACGCGTCGGCTTCCACGACTGACAGTCGATGCGAACTCTCGGGTCGCCACGCTTCGACCGTGGTTGCTAATCGGTTTGCGACCGGTGGATCGATTTCTATCGCCGTCACAGTGTGGGCAACATCCATCAACCCCAAGGTCAGGGAGCCGAGCCCGGGCCCGATTTCAAGTACGTGCTCGCGTGCGTCCAAGTGTGCCGCACCGACGATGCGACGAATCGTGTTGGGGTCGATCACGTAATTCTGGCCCAGCGTTTTCGTGGGGCGCAGGTCGAGGATATCGGCGAGTTTGCGGATATCTGCAGCGGATAGCAAAGAGTGTTCTTCTGAAGTCACGTTCCCATCCTAGTCTGCGCCGCAACGTCAGCGATCGTTAACCACCTCGGCCCAGAATCCACCTCCTGGATTCTGGGCCGAATGAATCTTCAGCTTATGAGATTATGGGGTGTTTAGCGGATACCCAGCTGCGAGGTACATGATGGCCAGGCTCCCCAGCCTTGTCCCGCACGGACCTTTTCAGCTGTTGCAATCTGCTGCGCACGGGTCGCTTGGTCTGCGGTTGGCGCGTACTGGGTGCCTCCGAAGGCAGCCCATGTACTTGCCGAGAATTGCAAACCTCCGTAGTAACCGTTACCGGTGTTGATCGACCAGTTTCCTCCGGATTCACACTGTGCCAAACGGTCCCAGGTCGAACCGTTGGTGACTTCTGGAGCGGAAGCGCCGGTATTACCATCCGAAGACGATGAAGACGACGATGACGATTCGGAAGAGCTCGAGGATTCAGGCTCCTCTTCAGGTTCTGGTTCCTTGGTGCCGCGCAGTACGACTGCATCGGTTGGTTCTTCGGTGATCTCGCGGCTGATTTCGTTCTTGTCGACTTCTTCACCATCTTCGGTGGTGACTTCGTAGGTCACGCTGGCTGTACCATTTGAACCTTCGGTTTCGGTTTTGGTTTTGCCTTCTTCAAGAGTGTTGTCGTCTTCGTACGTGGTCTCGTACTCAACAGCTTCCTCTTCGGTGACTTCGGTCTTTTCAACGACGGTCACCGTAATAGCGGTGCTGTCATTAATGTTTGCATCGAGCTGGGGAGAGACTTTATCGTCTGCTCCAACGGACACACTGGCGTTGTCCAGGACTTCCTGGACCGTTTCACCGGTGCTCAAAACTTCTTTCGTATCCCCGGCAACAGTGATATCGATTGCCTGTGGCAGCTCGAACTGATCAGCGCTCAGAGGCGTAATAGATGAAACTCGCTCGATGTCGAGAGGCTCTTCGGCTGGCTGTTCTTCGTTCTCGGCGTCGGCAGTGACAGGCTTATCGGCATTTGCTTGTGTCACGACGAATGCTGCGAGGCCGCCTACTACCAGGACAAGGGCTGCAATCTGAGCCACGATCTTGGTCAGAGTGCCGCTGAAAATGCTTGACATATAGAAATTCCAAAGTGTTGAGATTCCGACGCAGCGGCACTTTTCGCCAGCGCGTCGATTGCATAACTCAAGACTGTAACGGAAAGATAACAATGATTACAAATCGGTAACGGAGTTTGTTGAGCATTTCTCGGTCGCCCAGCCCGAACTCGCGGCCAGATGCCTAGTCAACCATGAATTTTCCATAGACGCGCTGGGTATTGTCAAAGATCACGGTGCCGAGATCTTCGACGGTTTGATCACGGCTCTCAGCGAGTTGATACAACGTATGTGGCACCAGATACGGCGCGTTTGGCCTGCCCCGATGTGGATGCGGGGTCAAAAACGGTGAATCGGATTCGACTAACAACAGGTCTTCCCGCATGACCTGTGCTGCCGCGCGAGATGCGTTGTTGTTTTTGAAGGTCACAACCCCGGAGAAGGACGCGTACCAACCATGTTCGTTCAAGATCGTCGCCATGTCAGCATCGCCTGAATAGGAATGAAACACGACATGTTCGGGCAACTGCTCCATTGATAACAACGTGGCAACAACGTCATCATGAGCGTCCCGGTCATGAATTTGTAGGGCAAGTCCGAGTTCAACCGCAATCTCGATGTGACGCTTGAACGCGGATTTTTGTACCTCCCAGTTATCTTCGCCTTCTGTCCGGTAGTAGTCCAGACCGGTTTCACCGATACAGACAACTTGTGGGTGGGCTGCGAGTTTTTTGATTGTCTCGAGTGCCTCGTCCAATGTACCGTCGCGTGCCAACTCAACGGTGTCATTGGGATGAATCGCAAGTGCGCCGCGCAGCCGTGGCTCTTGGTCAAGTGCCTCGAGGGTGTATTTGGCGGATTCAAGATCCGTGGCCACTTGCACCGCCCCGACCACATTGACGGTGGTTGCCGCATCCATCGCCTGAGTTGGCGTGACGTGCACCAGCCCGTCCCGAAAGTCGAGGTGAGCGTGGTTGTCGATGACCGGAACCGGCGAGGGTGCTGGTGCCGGAGGGTAGACGAGTTTGCGCTTGCGTCCGGTGTATTCATCGGTCGCAGAGCGTACGGGGCTGCCATCGCTGCCAACATTGTCGGTCTGTGGCAGGTAGTGCTGAGGAGTCTGTGGTTCGGGTTGTGCTGAGGTGGACATGACCCCTAGCTTAACCGTCACTGCCCCACCGAGTTCAACGACTCGATGGGGCAGTGTGTCGGTATGAACTTATTTTACGTTGTGTGGGTTTGGCATACCGATGTACTGAACTGAGGTGTACTCAGCAATCCCTTCGGTGCCACCTTCGCGACCCATGCCGGACTGTTTGACGCCACCAAATGGTGCAGCAGCGTTGGAGATGACGCCGGCGTTGAAACCGATCAGGCCGAATTCGATTTGGTCTGCAACTCGCAGTGCGCGATTGTGGTCCTTGGTGTACATGTAGGCGGCCAGGCCATATTCGGAGGCGTTCGCCAACCGAATAGCATGGTCTTCGTCTTTGAACTGCACAACCGGTGCCACTGGGCCAAAGATCTCTTGGGCCAAGATGGGTGAATTTTCCAGCACGGACAGGATGGTTGGTTCATAGAAGTAGCCGTCGCCGTCAACCTTTTTGCCACCGGTGACCACTTCAGCGCCTGCTTCGACGGCTTCGGTCACGAGACCGTGGACGTCTTCACGCGCGTTTTCGTCGATGATTGGACCAACGTTGACGTCGGCTTCGGTACCACGTCCGACTTTGCGTGCGCGCATGGCTTCAGCAAATTTGGTGTTGAATTCTTCGGCAACGTCTTCGTGCACCAAAATACGGTTTGCAGCGGTGCACGCTTCACCCATGTTGCGCAGCTTGGCAGCCATCGCACCCTCGACTGCAGCGTCGATGTCGGCGTCGTCGAACACGATGAATGGCGCGTTGCCGCCCAGTTCCATCGAGGTCCGCAGCACGTTTTCCGACGCATCGGCGAGCAGACGACGACCAACCGGAGTGGAACCCGTGAAGGAGATCTTACGCAGACGGCTATCTTTCATCAGTGGACCCGAGATCTTCGAGGCTGACGAGCCCGACACGACGTTGAGCACACCGGCTGGCAGACCTGCATCGAGCATTGTCTGGGCGAAGTACTGCGAGGTCAGCGGGGTCAACTGTGCTGGCTTGAGCACCATGGTGGCCCCTGCGGCAACCGCCGGGGCGACTTTACGAGTGGCCATGGCCAGCGGGAAGTTCCACGGCGTGACCAACAGTGATGGGCCAACTGGTTTGTGACGCACGATCATGGAGAGATTGCCCTCTGGGGTGGTGCCGAAGCGGCCGTAGTGACGCACGGTTTCTTCGGAGAACCAGCGGAGGAATTCGCCGCCGTAGTTCACTTCACCACGTGATTCAGCAAGTGGTTTACCCATTTCCAGGGTCATCAGCAGTGCGAAATCTTCGGCGCGCTCCTGCACGAGGTCGAAGGCACGACGCAGAATCTCGGCGCGTTCACGTGGTGCGGTCAAAGCCCACTCGGCTTGGACTTCGTCAGCTGCAGCCAGCGCTTTCAGGGCATCTTCGGAGCCGCCGTCTTGCAGACGGAGAAGTTCTTTACCGGTGGCTGGGTCGTATACCGGAAAGGTATTTCCGGAAGAGGCGTCTACCCATTCACCATTGATGAGTAGGCCGGTGGGAACGCGTTCGAGCAGTTCTTTTTCTTGTTGTGCGCTGACAGTCACGGGGTACCTTCTTTCGATGTGTCGGAGAAGTTCAACTCGCCATTCAATCTAACACGCAGTGGTTGCGCTGATGGCTCTCATACCGTTTATGAGTATAGAAGTTAGGCATGCCAGGTATTCCTGATGTGCATTACCGGTGGAGCATTTCATGTCGAGCCAGAATGTTTTGGCTTATCGAAACTTGAACATCCTCCACATGAAATAGCCTAGGCTAAGCATCATGAGTGCAACCGCTACCCAGGTCCAGTGCACAGAGAAAACTCCCAACCAGCTGCCCACCATGACCAGCATGATCAGAGCGCAGCTGAATGCTAACCAGGCCATCATTTGGACAGCATTTTTATATTGGCGTTGGACGTTGTGTTCGGTCAGCATGAACGGGAAATTGTAGATTCTTGGATAACGCGCAAGAATCACGACACCGACGGTGGTCACCGCCAGCATGGCCAAGGTTCCCACACTCTCCCAGGAAGAACCTACGCGAGTCACGTCACCGCTGAAGTCATAGTGCATGGGCAAATTTTCATCCATGCTGAGGGAACGAAAGAAGAAGTATACGAACAGTCCGAGCGCAAGGACGGCACTGATGCCAAGGAGGCCTTTGTGCAGGGGGTCCAATGCGAACGCAGGCTGTGGTCTTTCTTGGAAACTGGTGTAGACCACACCCCCATCGCGATTACGGATCGGGTCTCGAGTACGTCCACCTTCGGTCATGCGTGCTTTTCTTCCTATGATTTTCACCTGCGACTCTGCAAACTTGATGTTTCCAGGCTATTGAAGTCCTCACAAGGTCTAGCGGGCTATATCCATGAGGCATGGGGACTACAGTGAGGTTGGCCACTATCCCTGAGGGCGCGTCATGGTAACCGCGACCCAAATGGTCTTGGTCTAGCGCCGATGACTAGACTAATGGCGGACCAAGCGGTCCGACATCATTACACACTTGCGACACCTTGAATATTCGTATTGCCCAACTCTCAGGAGGCTCGCGTGACCGAGTGGTCCAAACCTCAACCTTCATCCCGCGTCGTTGTACAGGCTGGTGCTGCCGTGCCGGCGGCAACCCCGGAAGCTGCCGCCGGTGACAAATGGGTTGAAATCCCTACCGAATTCGATGCCATCATGCTGTCGTCCTATGGCGGACCAAATGGCCAGGACGACGTGCTGCCGTTCTTGCGCAACGTCACGATGGGGCGCAATGTCCCAGATGAGCGCCTCGAAGAAGTTGCGGTACACTATCGCGAAGCCGGTGGTGTCAGCCCGATTAACGAACAGAATCTGGCGTTGAAAGCCGCCATCGAAGACGAACTCAAGCGTCGGGAGATTGACCTACCGGTCTACTTCGGCAACCGCAACTGGGACCCATATTTCACCGAGGCGGTCTCGAGGGCACACGAGGACAATAAGGTTGCAGACCGTCCGACAAAGATTTTCGCACTTGTGACCTCGGCCTACTCGGCGTACTCGTCGTGCCGTCAGTACCGTGAAGACTTCGCCGATACGTTGGAGGCACTGGATCTGTGGGACGAGGTCCAAATCGACTCGTCACGCACGTTCTTTGATCATCCAGGGTTTGTGAATCCGTTCATCGAAGGCACGCTGAAGGCCCTCGCCGAATTGGTGGATGAGAATGGCGAATTGGACCTGACCAAGGATGTTGAAGTCCTGTTTTCAGCACATTCCATTCCGATCAAAGACAACGCGCAGTCCGGCGAACCAGATGAGCACGACTACGCCGACCTGGGCGCATACCAGGCCCAGCACCTGGCCGTCGGCGGGCTCGTCATGGACTCCGTCAAAGAACAGTACGGCATCGATGTGCCGTGGAAACTGGTCTACCAGTCCGAATCTGGACCGGGTCACATTCCGTGGCTGAAACCCGACATCAACGACTACCTTGAAGAAGTCTCGTCGACGCGCAAGGCCGTCGTGGTTGTCCCGGCAACGTTTTTATCCGACCACATGGAAGTCTGGTGGGACCTGGATATTGAGGCCAAGGAAACCGCCGACGAACAGGGTCTGGGCTATAAGCGTGTCGCCACCCCGGGTATCCACCCAGAGTTTGTGGCCGCCATGGTGGATCTCGTGGAGGAACGACTCAACGGAACACCGGCGGCAGAACGTCCAGCGCTCACCTCATATGGTCCAGGCTACGATGTGTGCCGCGCCGGCTGCTGCCAGGGTTCCGGCAAGCTCCGTGCCGCAATCGGTGGTCTGCTGCCATAACAAATGTTGAAATGCCGGTGATGCGCCACGACCTCAGAGTCAGCGCATCACCGGTTTTTTGTGTCTACTTATCCGCGAGTGCGGCGTTATAGAGTTCGCGCGCCGAATGCCCTGTGTCGTGCCCCACGGTGCGGGTTGCTGCTTTCAACCGCTCCCCATCCTGAACGCGCGTGCGCACATCGGCCAGGGCTTGTTCAAACGTCGTCGGTTCTTCCGCCGGCGCCGGCCCCACAACAATGACGATCTCACCTTTCATTGTCTTGGACTCCGCCCACTCGACGAGCTCAGCGACACTGCCCCGGGCAATCTCTTCATGATATTTCGTCAGCTCCCGCGCTACCGCTGCCGAACGATCCGAGCCAAATGCGTCGGCCATCGCCTGCAGTGTTGCCGCAGTACGATGGGGCGATTCATAAAAGATTAGCGTCCGGGTTTCAACCGCGAGCGCCGCCAGGGCCTTGGCTTTCTCCCCCGTCTTGCGCGGCAGAAAGCCCTCGAACGCAAACCGGTCGGTGGGGAGCCCAGACAACACCAGCGCGGTCACCGCAGCCGACGCACCCGGGGCAACCGTCACGTCAATATTTGCCGCAATCGCCTCGCGCGTCAACCGATACCCAGGATCAGAGATCGCCGGCATCCCGGCTTCGGGTACGAACACCACGCGCTTGCCAGCACGAATCTCGGCGATAAGCCCCTTCGACGACTGCGCCTCGTTATGTTCGTGATGCGACACCACTGTGGCCGAGAATTGCACCCCTGCGGCATGTAGGAGCTTATGTAATGACCGGGTATCCTCGGCGGCAATAATATCGGCCTGGCCCAAGACATCTTTAACCCGGTCGGTGAGATCCGCCAGATTCCCAATGGGTGTGGCGGCCAGGGTTAACGGGGCCACGAGGGCAACTGATGCATCGTCGTCGGATGCTGTGTTGGGTGCGTCCATGTTCCCATTATCCGCGCTGAGCACCGGTAGCATGGCCTGTGTGTCAAAGAAACAACTGAGCCAATCCCCAGCATGGTTATCCAGCCCGAATGCGGCATTCTCACTGTCAGGGCTCAAGGCGCGGTTGTTGTACCCGAATTTCACCCTGGGTCCCACCGGCTGGATCATCGCCGCCGTGGTGACCCTAGCTGCGGGGCTTTTACGCTTCTGGAACCTGGCGAACCCCCAAGAGCTCATTTTCGATGAGACCTACTACGTCAAAGATGCCTATTCGCTATGGCATTTTGGTTATGAACGGTCCTGGAGTGATGACGTCGACGAGGCGTTTGCCGCGGGTAACGCCCAACCCGGCGAGGACGCCTCCTATGTAGTGCACCCGCCCGCCGGCAAATGGCTCATTGCAGCGGGAATGGCCCTGTTTGGTTTCGAGAATGCGTTCGGATGGCGTTTCTCCGCTGCCCTGGTTGGCACCCTGGCTGTACTGGTCACGTTCGTCTTAGCCGCCAAACTTTTCCGCTCGTTGTTCTTGGCATCCACGGCCGGTGTCTTGCTGGCCGTGGAAGGTCACCACATCGTCATGTCCCGAGTGGGCCTGCTCGATATTTTCTTGGGACTTTTTGTGCTCGGAGCGTTTTGCGCGCTGGTTGCTGACCGCACCTGGGGGCGCCGACGCCTCGTCGCAGAACTCGCCACCAGATACCGTCGAGTCGTCTCCCCCGCGGCCACCGACGACGACAAGACCGCTTGGCACAGCACGATGCCCTACGGCCCGTGGCTGGGCTGGCGGCCGTGGCGCATTGCAGCCGGTGTGCTGCTGGGGGTCGCAGTGTCGATCAAGCTCTCCGGCCTCGCGTTCGTGGCGGTCTTCGGGTTACTGACGGTCTGGTGGGATGCCAACGCCCGAAAAACCGCCGGAATACGACGCTGGTTACCCGGCGCGACGGTGCTGGACGGCCTGTGGGCGTTTGTTTCCGTCGTCATCGTGGGGGCGATCACCTATGTGGGCACCTGGCTGGGCTGGATTATCAGTTCGGGTGGCTACTACCGCAACTGGGGTGCCGAAAATCCAAGCATCCTGCCCGATTGGCTCGCCTCACTGATCCACTATCACGTCCAATCCACGCAGTTCCACACGGGGCTGGACAGCGATCACAATTACGCGTCCTCGGCCTGGACCTGGCCATTTGCCGGACGACCGGTATCGTTCTTTTACCGCACCGAAGAAGACGGTGTCACATGCGCGGCAGAACAGTGCTCGGCGGCCATTCTCGATCTCCCGAATCCCTTGATCTGGTGGACGGGCCTGCTGGCGCTGGTGTTCATCTTCTTGCGCTGGCTGCTCGTGCGCGATTGGCGGGCCGGCGCCATCTTGGCCGTCTATGTTGCCGGGCAGCTGATCTGGGTCATCTGGCCCGAGCGCACCATGTTCTTCTTCTATACGGTCGCCTACGTCCCGTTCCTGATCCTGGCGATCGTCTATGTGGCAGGGCTCTGGTTGAACCGAACCACTACGGCAGGCACACCGATCTCCCGGCAGGTCGCCATCCTCGCCATCGGCATGTTCGTGCTGCTGGCACTTGTGGTCAGTGCATACTTTTTACCGGTGTGGACGGGCGAGCCCATCAGCCTGGAACAATGGCAACGCCGCATGTGGCTGCAGTCCTGGATATAATGACCCATACCATTACAGTGTGACTGTTATTACGGTAGACTGAACCGCGGCAATTTCCACCAACGAAAAGAGGCCCCGTGCACATCGCGACACCCGAAATCCATCGGCTCGATCCGAAATCGAATCTCACCGATCTCGTCGTCGAACGACTCGGCGCGGATCCTGCCCGCGTGGTGTATGCGGTACAACGCTCCGAGGATCTCAACAAGCTGGCCTGGGATGACGTCACGGCGTTTCAATATCTCAGCCAGGTGCGCAAGATCGCCAAGGGGCTCATTGCCTCCGGCGTGCAACCCTTAGACATGATCGCCGTGATGTCGCCGACCAGCTACGAATGGGCTCTAGTGGACCAAGCTATATGGTTCGCCGGCGCAATCTCGGTCCCCATTTACGACACGTCATCACCGTCACAAATCGCGCACATCCTCAACGATTCTGGTGCCCAGAAGATTTTCGTCGCCGGAACCACTCAGGCCCGTGCGGTCGACCGGGCCATCGAGCAACACGGCCTTTCCGACATCGAACAGTTTGAACTCACCGACGCCGGGCTGGACGTCCTGGCCGAAGCCGGCAGCGACATCTCCGATGACGAGGTTGAGACCGTGCGATCGTTGGCGACCATGGAGTCCACCGCGACCGTGGTCTACACCTCGGGCACGACCGGTGCGCCAAAGGGTGCCTTGATCTCGCACAGCAACTTGGCAGAGGGCGCCGTCAACATTGTGCCCTGGGCCGAGGAGATTGTGCTGTCTCGACACACCCCGCGACTGCTGATGTTTTTGCCCCTGGCCCACATTCTGGCGCGCGCAGTCCAGTATTTCTGCCTGGTGTCGGGTATTCAGGTGGCCCACACATCGGATACCACCAACGTCACCAAAATCATGGGCGCCTATCAGCCCACCTGGTTGCTCGTTGTGCCACGCGTTTTGGAGAAAGCCTATAGCGCCGTGCTCACCCAGGCCGAGAATGCGACCGGTCTGCGCAAAAACCTGCTGACCGATGCCATCGAGGTGGCCGAACAGTGGTCGCGGGCCCGTCAGTCAGGTGACATACCGGTTGGGCTGCGCATCAAACACGCATTCTATGATCGGGTGGTCTATACCAAAATCCGCGAAGTCTTCGGCGGTGAAGCCCAAGCCGCGATTTCCGGGGCCAGCCCACTGAATGAGAAACTCGCGCACCTTTTTACCGGCATGGGCTTGGGAATATACGAAGGCTACGGCCTGACCGAATCGACGGCCCCGGCCTCCGTCAACGTGCCGCACAGCGTCCGGCTAGGTTCGGTTGGCAAGCTGGTACCGGGTATGGAAGCCAAACTGTCCGACTCGGGCGAACTGCTGCTGCGCGGTGTAGTGGTCTCCCCCGGGTATCTCTCCGCCGACGATAACGCCGACTCGTTCGATACCGAAGGCTGGTTTGCGACAGGTGACGTCGCCGAAATCGATGACGACGGGTTCATCTACATCACCGGGCGTACCAAAGATCTCCTCGTGACCGCCGGCGGGAAGAATGTTTCGCCGGGGCCGCTCGAGGAGACCATCTCGATGGCACCCATCGTGGGTCACGCCGTCGTCGTCGGGGAAAATAAGCCGTTCGTCGGGGTGCTCATTTCGCTGGACGCCGCCGAACTGGCCGCGTGGGCGTCGCGTCGTGGCAAAGAGGGGCTCACACTGGACGAAGCGCGCACCGATGAAGACGTGCACGCCGAGATCCAGAGCTACATTGACCTGGCAAACCAGAGCGTGTCCCAGGCCGAATCCGTACGCAAAATGGTCATCCTGCCAACCGAGTTATCGCAGGAGACCGGGCACGTCACCCCGTCTGAGAAACTGCGCCGTGCCTCAGTGGTCGTAGACTTCGATGAAGCGATGGCCGAACTCTACGGCTGATGCACCCTCGGTTCGCTCACGACTTGGGATTCCATGAACCGCTGGGCCTGCTCGTTGCGGAAGCGTCGGCGGCCGGTTGGCGCAGTGCAGATGATGATGGTCGCCATGGTCACCAGGGTCAATGCCGCGATCCAGATGGCGGCATCGATCCAGAACTGACCTGGATACAATCTGATCAACGTATCCGTCGTATAGAACGTCCAGGTCCCATCGGCAAAGAAAATCTGATGGAAGCCCGCGAAGAACGCTTCCCAGCCGAGCAACGCCACAACAGCGAGGATGATCAACGCGGCCGTGAACCAGATCGCGCCGGCAAACAGTGAACGCGCAATGGCTCCCTTGCGCATGCGCGACAGCAAGATCATCAGCACGATGCAGATCACGGCCATGACGATCCCGGCGATCATGGTCACGGTCATCACCTGCTTCACGTCGGCCATGTGCGCGACCTCCTCCTGGGTGAACAACGGATTCCCGTTGGCAAAGGTAAGATCGCCAAGATAGCTGGGCGGCGCGAGATTGAACAGGTAGTCGAGTCCGTAGGACCCGTAACTGAGCCGCTGTTCCGTATCCATCCCGTATTGATCCGCGGGGAAACCGGGACGGTTATATTCGAACCACAACAATAATGGTGATGCGACCACCCGCAGGATGGCGATGAGTATGGTGATGGGTGCCAGAATCGCCAGGGCGACCTGCATGACGACCGCCACGGCTGGTGAACCTACCACGGCACGGTCCCGGGCTTTTGCACGAGCCGACGCTTCGTCTTCAAACGAGTCCTCGAGTGGTTCGGTCAGCACGGCTGGCGGTCGTGCTGGTTGCGGCGTTGCAGCATGGGCGCCCGAGCTTGGAAACACTTGTGTTGGAAGTGGTTCAGGCGCTGTCGGCTCTGAAGCAGGCGGCTTTGAAGCTGGCGGTTCCGAAGTCTGCGGCGGGGATGGCGGGGCATCCTTATCGGTGAGCGGTCGTTTCAATGTCGAACCGGTATGTAGCGTATCGCCGGCGGGATCGACTCGACGACGCGGTCGACGCGGTGTGGCGACGGGTTCGGGGGAATCTGTTGGTTCGCGTTCGTGGTCTTGAGGAGAACGTTGCGACATTGACCCACCTTTCAACATGTGTGCTGCCAGCCTACGACGCATTCACACATCTCAGAACTGGGCACACCGATGGGTTGTGAACTAGCCTGTGATGGTTTGGCGTCCGCCATCATAGTCAGCAACGTCGGCATCCACATTGGCCTTCGCGGCGCGGGAACCAAACACCCAGGTATATACCCAGTACGCGGCGAGCACCAGCGCGCCGATGGCGATTTTCAATGCGGTGGGCAGTGGTGACGGGGTGACCAGGCCTTCAACCAGCCCGGAGATGAGCAGCACGCCGACCAGTCCGAGGCCCACCAGAATCAGTTGCCGTCCCCAGTAGGCCAGCGACTGCAGGCGCGTCGTACGTCCCGGAGCCACCCACGCCCAAAAGATCCGCAATCCGGCAGCCCCAGCGATGAAAATGGCGGTAAGTTCCATCAGTCCGTGCGGCAGAATGAACGCGAAAAACGTGTCGAGTTCGTCGTGTTTATGCATCAGTGCGGCAGAAGTACCCAATCCCTGCGCGTTGGCCCACAACACATAGGGCACAAAGAACCCGGTGATGCCGAATGCGACCTCTTGCAGGGCAATCCACGCGTTATTGACCCACACCAGGGTCGTAAAGGACGCGGCGGGGTTCTCCGAATAGTAATCCACAAAGTCTTCTTCGACGTATGCGATCTGGGCTTCTTCGGGCAATATCGCATCGAAAAATTGGGGGTTATTGGCGTACCACGTGCCATAGGCCAGTGCGATGGCCACGAACGCTGCGGCCAAGATGATCGTCAACCACCGAATTTGGTACAGCGCATAGGGCAGTTTGACGGCGAAAAACTCTTTGGCCCCTGCAACAGGCGATCCGGTGGCCGAGGTCAATCTGGCACGCGCCCGCGCGATAATCAGGGATAACCGATTGGCATACGGTCCGTCGGGAGCCTGCGCTTGAACGATCGAAAGGTGCGTGGAGGCGCGCCCGTAAAGCTCCACCAGTTCATCCACGTCGACGGGACTCAGCCCGCGGTACCGTGCCAACTCGTCGAGCCGCTCCCAGTCAGGGCGGTGAGTATTTGCGTACGCTTCCAGATCCACGAAGCTAACACTACTAGGATGAAGTGTCTCAACGATATTATTGACACACCACAGGCGTCTACACTGGAATCGCACAACCATGCGGGCGTCGGTTGACGATGAAAGGTCAGGGCATGCAGGAACACACGATCACCGGTGAAGCCGTCGTCCTGAACATCCGAGCCGCAAACTTCATGCCGCGACTCGGTGCTGCCCTGATGGATGCCTTCATCTATTTACTCGTGTGGGGCTTCGCGATGATCGGGTTGGCTCAGTTCACCCAGTTTTTCTCCGTGGATGTCGCCGCCGCCCAAGCCCTGTCGATACTGGCGATCGTCACGCTGATGTTCGCAATACCGTTTATGGTCGAGGGGCTGTCCAAGGGACGATCCGTCGGCAAGCTCGCTTTTGGGCTACGAGTTGTTCGCGACGATGCCGGAACCATTCGGTGGCGTCACGCATTTACGCGATGCCTTACCGGTGTCTTCGAATTGTGGATGATGTTCGGCTCGGTGGCCATCATCAGTTCCCTATTCAATAAGCAATCGAAGCGTCTCGGCGACATGATGGCCGGGACCTATGTGATCGTCGCCCGTGCACCACACCTGCCGCCAACCATGCCCGATGTGCCACCCAACATGCAGGCCTGGGCGCAAGTCGCTGACGTCGGGCGGATACCTCCCGGGTTAGCCACACGAGTGAATACACTGATCCGCAATTCCGCGACCATGGATCCAAACGCCCTGGCCAACGTGTCGGGGCAGGTCTATAACCAACTTCTTGAATACGTCACTCCCGGTCCCCCGCCAGGAGTCGATCCGATGACATTTATGGTCGGGGTGATGGCCGAGCGCAGGAACCGCGACTACAACGTCTTGGCGCGACGCCGTGAACGTCGGCAACGTGATGCCAAGCATCTCGTGCGGTAACGCTCGTCTTCTGCAGAGAACCCTGTTCCGGAAAATTTCTGGGACAGGGCTTTTTCTTGTCTGGCCACTCCAGGGTTCTACCAATTCGGGGCCCGGTGACGCAGCTATCGATTGTTTCTCGGCATCTGTTCGCGTAGATACGTGAGCATTTTCCAGGTTTTGGGTGTTCTGCACCCGTGTCGCGTGGGGTGTGGAAAAGTCTGAACACGCAATGCGGTTATCCACAAAACACACGACACACCAAGCACAAATAATCACCACATGATACACAACATTATGTAATGTTAAACTCTCTTAAATAGTCCAACAAACAAAGCCAAACTATTGCCAAGTAATAGGGCCGACAGGTAGAATAGAAGCCAACATCATCGACTATTGAACACCCATCGTTTGCTCGGTTGAGAGGAGGTTGTTGTGGACCACACCCCGATCCTGCCCAACATCGGTACCCCGTGTCCCACCGACCTCCTCAACCCCGACAAACTCGATGGTGCCTCCCTGGGTGAAGCCCTGCACGCAGCAGCGTTTATCTTGCAATACGCGGGCAAGAAAATGGCCCACCCCAGCACCTTCACCGAGCTCCCCACGTTCCCCCAGGGCGCCGGCTCTGACTGGTCGGGTTACCAGCCCCAAACCGGTGATGACACCAGCCACGACGATACAGACAGCGCTGGAGATTCGAAGACACCAGCCACCGTGGTGCCACCAGAACGCTATTACGACTCGCTACCAGCGATTGGGGACATGCTGTCACAAGTCACGCAGTCTACGGATGTGATGATGGCCAACTACACCCGCTACTTCCAAGCTGTCGAACACGACCAAGTCACCTACTTCGGTGCCCCGTTTGCCACCAGCGGCTTCACCGATGCCAAACAGTATCTGCGCGACACCATGAAACTCTCCGCGGCCACCGCGGCCAAGCATGTCGACCGGGCAGCGTATGTGACCCTGGCCCCGGGCAAGAACCTCGAAGAAGCCGCCAACCTGCCCGTCTTCGCGCGCATGGCCGCCGCATTCATCAACGGACGAATCCCAGCAGAAAATATCGACCGATTCATTGCCATGGACCAAGACTTAGTCGACTACGCCGCCAAAACCGGCCAAACCACCGACTACAAAAACGCCGTCCTCCAAGCCTTCGAACCCACCCTGGTCGAAACCGCTGAAACCTCCACCCCCGATGAAGTCTCCCGGGCCAGAAAACGGTGGGTGGATCGTATTGCGCATGCTATGAACGCCGATGGGCCCTCACCCTCCCAAACGCTACGCAAACAGCCCGATAATGCGATCAAAACCCGGGATCACGCCGATGGCAGCGGCCACATCAGCATGCACGCCACCCCAGACCTGTATGCGCAATTCAAAAACTTCAAACTCCACATGCTCAACCACCACGGCACCCCACCAGACATCCCCGACGGAATCGCCGCACTGTTCCCCACCCAAAACACAAGCGATAATGACGCAGAGGACGCAGCAGATAACACCGTAGAGCCAGCCGTGGCGACCAATACACCAGATGCTGCGCTGGCTTCCCAGTCAACCATTGGCGACACCGCCGCGGACAACCAGCGAACCGCGGTCGATGGCAATTGTGGAATCGCAACACTCGAACCCATCACCGACAGTGATACTGCAGGTGCACACACTGATCCTGAGTCATTCGGAAAGACTGGCACCGATCCGCAGGAATCGCTTCCAACACGTCTAGAAGATACGGCTCCGTTGGGGCTCACCCCTGACAGTGAGCCACCGTTACCCAACCCGGATGCCATTGTCGCCGAAGACGAGCACGGTAACCCGATCACCGCCCAGCGGGTCAATGCCATTGATCAGATGAGTCAAGGCCAGAAACTCGGGGCCATGCTCATCGGCATGTTCAACACCCTGCTAACCATGGACCCCACCGAGGCGGGCATCAAAAAATCCCACGGCTCCAGCGCACAACTAGTCTTGGTCCAAGATATCCAGACAGCTCACCACACCCTGGGCCTACCAGAACTACCAGCAGCAGCACAGCGGCCACCCGGAGTCGACGGCATCCTACCGCCCGTGATCACCGCACCCAACCCCAACAATTCGAAGGCACCAGACTGCCACAAATCCTCAGCCGATCATGATGATTTCGAACCACCACCGCCCGATCCGGATGACGAATTCGCATCACCACATGATGGGTACGTGAACCCAGTGGCCTGGACCCCATATCAGTCAGAGGTCATCAACCACGGACCAATGCACCCCAAAGACGCTGAAATCCTGGCCTGCAACGCCGAACTCGTAGGCCAAATCTGGGACGGACCAGATACCGTGCTGCACCAGAAGCGCACCCAGCGGCTCTTCACCCCCACACAACGCCGCACCATTTTAGCCCGAGATCGAGGATGCCAGGCGCCTGGGTGTACTGTGCCCGGCATCTACTCCGAAATTCACCACATCAAAGCATGGGAACACGGCGGCACCACCGACGAACCCAACGCCACCACACTATGCGCTCGTCACCACGGGGCAATACACATCGGCAAATGGCGCATCGTCAAACACCACGGCATGACATTCTTCCAACCCGCACCCTGGCTCGACCCCTACCAACCCCTACTCCGAAACGTCTACTGGAACACCTAGAAAGCGACCCCGTCGTGAGCTCAAGCCGACTTCCACAAGTACTCACTGAATTCTCGACGTCATCAGCCGTCTCCCCTAGTCAAACCGCTCCGAAGAACACACCCAGGGCACTAATCTGGGGCACTAACCTCCTCGAAAACTTGGCCCGGTCCCAACCGTCACACGTTCACCCAACCGCCGTCGCGGCCAGAATCGAATCAGCCGCAATCGAGCATTAACTCAGCTACTGCAAAGCAGATCCGCAGGCGAATGGCAGACGCAACCTTCTCTACAGTGGTTATCCAAACCACTGCAGTTAACAGAAAAACTGCCCCGGCATACTGCATGAAAGCAACACCGAGGCAGTTTTGAGCTGATTTTTAGTAGCGGTAATGATCCGGCTTATATGGACCCGCAATATCGACACCAAGGTACTCAGCCTGGGTCTTCGTTAACTCGGTTAGCTCGGCTCCTAGAGCACCTAAGTGCAGGCGAGCAACCTGCTCATCCAATAATTTCGGTAGCACGTGCACGCCAGTCTCATAGGTTTTACCGGTGATGGAACCGGTCCCACCTTCAGCATGGAACAACTCGATCTGGGCAATGACCTGGTTCGTGAACGAAGCCGACATCACAAACGATGGATGTCCGGTCGCGTTCCCCAGGTTCAGCAAGCGTCCCTCCGAAAGAACAATGATGGAACGCTCTTTATCAGTACCCTGATCAAACACCCACTCGTGAACCTGTGGTTTGATCTCAATCTTCTGCACGCCAGGTACCTGCCCCAGGCCAGCCATATCGATCTCATTGTCAAAGTGCCCGACGTTGCCCACGATGGCTTTGTCCTTCATCGCCAGCATATCCTCGGCCATGATGATGTCACGGCCACCGGTGGTCGTCACGAAAATGTCACCGGTACCAACAACGTCCTCAAGACGCGCCACCTGATAGCCATCCATCGCAGCCTGCAACGCGATAATCGGGTCAATCTCGCAGACAATCACGCGGGCGCCCTGACCTCTCAGCGCATCAGCAGCGCCCTTTCCAACGTCCCCGTAACCCGCAATCACAGCGGTCTTGCCACCGATCAACACGTCGGTAGCACGCATGATGCCGTCAGGCAGCGAGTGACGGATGCCATACTTGTTGTCGAACTTCGATTTGGTAACCGAATCGTTGACGTTGATCGCGGGGAAGCGCAGCTCGCCGGACTCAAACATCTGGTTCAAACGCAGCACACCAGTCGTAGTTTCTTCGGTGACGCCACGCAGGTTATTGGCAACACGGGTCCAACGCTGATCATCGGCAGCCATCGAAGCCCGCAACGTTTCTAGGATGACCTTATATTCGTCAGGATCATCTTCGCTTGCAGCCGGAACCATGCCGACAGCTTCGAATTCAGCACCCTTATGTACCAACAGCGTGGCGTCCCCGCCATCATCGAGGATCATGTTCGGACCAAGCTCAGCGTCTTCTTCGGCACCTGGCCACAAGAAAATCTGCTCGGCGGCCCACCAGTACTGTTCTAGGGTCTCGTTCTTCCATGCGAAGACTGGCACACCATTGGGCTGCTGTGGGGTGCCGTCACCAACAACGATCGCGGCTGCGGCCTCGTCCTGAGTGGAGAAAATATTGCACGACGCCCAACGAACCTCGGCCCCCAGAGCAACGAGGGTCTCAATGAGGACTGCGGTCTGGACGGTCATATGCAACGAACCTGCAATGCGGGCACCCTTGAGCGGCTGCGATTCACCGTATTGTTCGCGCAGTGCCATCAGGCCTGGCATTTCGTGTTCGGCTAACCGGATCTGGTGGCGGCCGGCTTCATGGGCGGTGATGTCGCGAATCGCGAAATCGAAGGCGGCGCCTGGAACAGTCGTTGTATTCGAAAAGGCCGGGTCTACGGCAGGCGTAATAGTCATGGTGACAACACTACTTGCTGAAACCGTTTCGGGCAGTCAGCATGCAACGCGAAGTCACATAGTCGCCGGGATATTATTCGGGACGCAACAGGCGCAAATTGTTCGGCTGTTCGGCCATGAGTTCCGGACGGGTTGGTGCCACGGAGCGATCAACCTGCTGGATGGTTCCCGAGCTCGCGTCGGCGGGTTCATCCTCGTCCTCGGGGGCGTTCACAGCGTTGGCGACAGCGAGGAGATCATCGGTGTCCTCGTCAAGCTCGGCTGTCAGGCGCAAGAATTCCCAGCCCACCGGAGCGGTAAATTGTTGGGCGTGCTTGGCGCATAAATCATGGGCGTGGGGTTCGGCACGTTGCGACATTGGTCCGAGCACGACGGTCGATTCCGCGTAGTTAAACGTCAGCGTTGCTGCGGCTGGATTGGAGCAAGCGGTCTTGGTGCATATTCGTTGAGTTCCCACAACAGGTCAGTGTACAGCACGGGTGAAAGTGGGGTTGTTATGGTTGGGGTGTGGCTGGATTCTTTTCACGCGAACGGCACGGTCGGCGAACATATGCTGCGAACCGGTTTGATCACGCGTTGGGTATCGCGCATCGCTGGTTTCTTGACCAGGTCGGTGAGGTCGCGTCCATTCAATATGTGACGGCACCTGCGGATATGGATTGGTGGCAGCAGGATACGACTCCTCCGTTGATCACCGGCGGTCTCACCGAATCCGGCGCCGTCACGTTGACCTTGCATCGCAAATTTATTGAGCTCAGAGTCATTGACGAATCGCTGTTGCCCGAGATGCTCTATGAGTTATTGATCGGTGAATGGGCGGCGCTGACTGGCCAGTCAATGGCTGAGATTGATCCGAACTTCTAGTACCGACGCGCTCTTAGTATCCCAAGCGTACGGGCAAGCCAGATCCGGTTTCGCTGACGGTATTGACCGGCATGGCCGAAATTCCGGCCGAAGAGTCGACCATGACTCCGGCATGCACGGCGTTCGAACCGGTTTCGACCAGGTATGCGGAGGCTTCTTCGTCAACGGTTACCGCGGAATCTGCTGCTATTTCTTGGGTAAATTCTTCGCCCATCTGGCCCTCGGCATCCACGGGTGTGATGGTCACGGTGGCGTCTTCGGACGAGGTAAGCACCAGCTGTGATTCCGGTTCGGCCACCGACGGTAACGCGACCATGGTTTCGCCGCGGATGGGTGCTGTCGATGGCATGTAGGCGGTATCGATGGCCGAGGTGTTGCCGGTGGCGTCCTCGTTATCGCCGGCCGGATTGTATGCCAGTGATGTCGCGGAGGCCGCCACGGTAGCGTCGGCATCGATTTCTACCGAGTAGGTCCCGGGTTCAACACCGCTCAGATCGACCGTGGTGGTTGCACCCGGTGCCAATTCGATAGCGGAGGCTTCTGTTGGCAGATCGACGGCGCCGTCGGGTCCGCGCAGGGTGATGGTCGCCGAGGCGGCGGAACCGGTTGAGGCCACGTGCAGAGTTGGGCTTTGACCGTCGAGCCCGGAACCGTCGGCAATGTCTGCGGCGTCATCATCAATGGTGAGTCCCGGGATGACGACGTTGGAGCCCGTGGTGGCCGCCTGCAGGGTGTCGACGCCCGCCGGGACGATGCCGTCCAACCGGTGCTGTTGAATATCTGCGCTGACGGGTCCACCCGATGACGAAACTTGCACGGCCACTGAGTTTTCGCCCGGCGCCAGACCTGCCACGAGCATGGATTGGGTTTGGCCCGGGGCCAGGACGATGCCGGATGCGCCGGAGGCATCAATCGGACCGTCTTCGCCATAGACCGTGAGATTGACGGTCGAGTTGGTTGCCGACGGGTTGCTGACGGTCACAACCGAGGTGGTGCCGGTGGTGGTGGTCGCCCCGGGGAGCCAGTGTTGGTGGGCGGCAGATCCACAGGCGGCCACGGACATACCGGCGAGGTCACCGTCGGTGGCGGCATACTGTGCCGACGCTGCCGCGGTACCCGGACTACCGCCGACGGGTTCGGTGGCCAGTGCGATGGGTAGGCCGGATTCGTCGGGGTCGGAGATGACTTCGTAGTGAGCGTTATTGGCGACGGTACCATCGGTCGCGGCGGTGGCCGGTGGGCCCTGCTGTGTTTCTTCATCCAGCGACTCGGTGATTTGGGTGGTCGAGGGTTGCTCGGCCGGGTCTGTTTCCGTCGCGTAGTAGGAGATGCCCGGGATGTTGCCGGCCAGATCGGATGTGGCGGCGACGGCCAGTGCCGAGACTGCGTCGGAGGAGTCGGGTGAGAAGTCGAGGTCCCCGCCATCTTCGGAGCCTTCGGGCAGCATCGGCATCCCGGGGCACACACTGTAGGTCGGGGTGGCGGGCAGTTGCGCGGCCTGGGCTGCGGTGTTCATGTCGGGGGCATCGGGTGCCCAGAGACTGCCCGCGGCGGTGATGGCTGCGACGGCGGCCACGGCACCGAGTCCAAACACGACCGCGGCGCGTTTGGAGGGCCCTTTTTTGTCGAGGCGACGCAAGGCTGCTTCGCGGCGGCGTGCGCGTGCGGTCGAGCCCTTGTCTGCGGCGGTTGAGCCCGAGTGCGAGCTTGTCTGGTCCGGTGTTTCGTCGGGCGTGTGCTCGTCGGTGGTTTCGTCCGGGGTGTTTTCGTCAGTCATTGACCCTCCGTGTGGTGCGGCGAGCCCGAGTGGGGATGCCAAGCAGCAGGGTGATCAGTGCCAGGATGCCGGGGATCCACCAGAGCCATTTGCCCGCGGCTGGAGCGTAGTTCATGGTCAGGTTGCCGCCTGTTTCGGGCAGGGCAAAGGATTGCACCCATTCGGGGTTGGATGCGGTGGCTTCGAGTTCTTCGCCGTCGAGGTAGGCCCGGAAGCCGGGGTTGGCCCGTTCGGCGATGACGAGTTCGCGCGGTGCATCTGCTTCGGGCAATTCGACGTCGATGGAACCGTCCGCGTTGCTCGCAGCGATGGCGACGGTCTGGTCGTCTTGGGTGATGCGTGCCCGGGCGGTTGCGGTGCCGCGTGGTTCGGTCACGCCGTCTTCGGTGAGGACATCGACCCCTGCTTGGGTGGCGTCTTCGTCGTCTGATTCGACATCTTCGGGCAGCACACGCCAGAGCCAGCCAGCGTTGGAGTGTCCAACCGGAGCCATGCCGGGAGCGGCGTCAATACCAGCCGCCAGCGAGGTTTCGGTGCCCGATGGGTCGGTGAGCACCACGTAGCCGGCGCCGAGGGCGTCGAGTGTTGGCCGTGGATCAGCGTCGGCACCGGCGGTGAGTTGGGCGGCGACGGTACGTAGGGCGTTATCGGCGTCATCGGACCCCGCGGATTCTGGGTTGAACAGCCCGCCAGCTACGGAGCGTGAAGTCCAGGTGCCGGTCATGTCGTCGAGCATGGTGCCGGCCCCGGAAACCAGGTGGGTGCGGATGCCTTCGGAGGTTCGGGTGATGACCAAGGTGCGGGTTTGCAGTTCGGACAGTGCCGAGTCGATTGCGGTGGCGGGTAGTGCATGCTGTTGGACACCGGTGACCGATGATGTGCCGGTCGGCTGGGCCAAGCTTGCCCGGGAGGATTCCAGATCGCCCGAGTCGTCTGGCTCGGCTGCGGGAACGGGTTCTGCATCGGTAGAGGCTAAGGCATCGGCTACCGTGCGTTCGGACAGGGCATCGGAGCGCGCCTGGGTAAGCGCTTCATTGGGCACCATGCGCGGGGTCAGCCATAAACCGGTCGACACGACACCTGTGACGACGAGTGCGGTGGTGACGGTCCGGGCGGGCCAGCCGGCGCGCAGTCTCACGGTGGCCAGTCCGGTGCGGCGTTGGGATGTGCCCACGGTCAGGTAGTTGACTCCGATGATGGCTGCGATGAGCCATCCTGCCCAGGCCAGTGAGACGGCCGGGGTCGTCGACAGTGCGACGGGCACACCGGTTTGGTCCACGGCGAAGATGAATCCGGAGTTTGCGGTGGCTACTGCCAGGCCGATGAATCCGGTGAGTACCCCGGCGCGGGCGAGATTGCCGCCGACGCCCGGGGCGATGGCACCGATGATGGCTGCTACCAGGACGGGGATGGCGATGATGCCGACGAAGATGCCGGCCCAGGGTAGCGACGCGTTGGCGAAGTCGAGCCAGGGCAGTTCGGCGAGTCCTGCGTCGAGTGCGGTGTTGTGTGGTAGCCCGAGCAAGAGTTGCCACGTTGGCGCGGGGTCGTAGCCGGCCGGGGCTCCCGGGTCGGCGAAGATGGCACGCAGATCGGTACCGTGGGTGATCACCGCGGGCAACAGTGTGGTGGCTGCGAGCAGCGGAGTCCACCACAGCACTTTGGCGGTAGAGCGCAACACCAGCATGACGACGATGAGTCCCGCGGTCAGCGGTAGGAACATCGATGGCGCGACCGCGGTGATGACGGTCAACAGGATGGCAAGCCAGGCCGCTGCGGTCAACGAAGTGGTCGACCGGGCGTCTCGGGCCTTGCGGCCAAACAGGACCGGGCGCTGGCCCAGCGAATCGTCGTCGGTGCGGTCGTGTGTCAGCGAGCGGAACAGTTCGATGTCGTCGGCTTTGTACCCGATGGCGCGCAGTAGGGCCAGTACCAGCCACGGCAACACCAGGTGCGTCACAAGGCCACCCAGCCGGCCTTCAGTCAAAGAGACGAGCAGCACCGGGGCGCCAGCCCAGACGATGCCCGCGGCAAAACGCAGATATCTGGAAGAGGTGATGGCACCGGTCAGCACCCAGGCCCCGAGCCCGGCCAATGGCAGGGCAAGGATCCAGAGCCACACCAGGGTCATCGAGGCATTGGTGGTCAAGCCGAAGAGTGCGAGCAGCCATCCGAATGGTCCGTCGTAACCGGCGGCTCCGGCACCGGCCTGGGCCCATCCGCTCGCGGCCTTGTGCACGATCGCGGCCAGGTCGTTGCTGACGGGGAGGAGGTTGCCTCCGGCAAGTGCGGGGACGCCGATAAGGTGGCGTAGCCCGAGCAGTGTGACGGCACCGAAGAGCACCACGAGGGTGACCGCGCCGATGCCGACCCAGTTGCGATCGGGGGTGGCCATTTCTTCGAAATCATCGTGTCCACCGGTGGCTTGTTGCGGAGTGAGCGAACTACCGGTTCCGTCACCGATGACTCGGTCGGGTTCGGAGACTTCGAGTACCGAGCGGCGGTAGTCTCGCACTCTGGCGCGGGAAGGACGCAACTCGTCGACGGTGTCATGGGGCCTGGTCCGGGTCGCGGCTGCCGTCTTGCGCGAGCGTTGCAGGGCGAGCGGTCGGGTCAGGGTTCGCATGACGCCGCCGGCTTGCGCAGCACCGGTGGCGGGGTCTTTGACGAACAGTCCGGCGATGACCAGCCCGAGTGCAGCGAAGAATCCCCAGAGCCAGCCGCCAAGCATTGCGAAGAAACCGGTGTGTTTGAGCCGCAGCCAGCGTGCTGCAGCCCAGGCGTCGGAGACGGCGGGTTCTGCAGGCGGGGTATCGTGCTGGACTTGTGCTGCTGCGACGACGGCGACCCGGTGGCCTGCCAGACGTGCGCGCCAGCACAGGTCCACGGTGCCAACCAGATTCGGGGTGAGCGGATCGAAGCCGCCCAGAGCATCCCAGACGTCGGATTTCACGAGCATGCCGGGTAGCGAGACCGCGAAGGTGTCGGTGCGGTGGTCGTATTGGCCCTGGTCGAGTTCGCCGGGTTCGATCATCGACAGCACGTCACCGTTGTGGGCGACGGTCAAGCCCACGTTGAGTAGGCGCCTGTCGGAAAGTTGTTTGGCCCCGGCGATGGCGACCGACGGAGAAATCTCTACGGCCTTGAGCTGGTTGGCCAGTGTGGTGTCGGTGACGACGGTGTCGTCGGTGAGGAACCACATCCACGATTGCGCGTCGGTTGTCCGAGCGGTTTCTTGGGATGCTGCGACCACATCGGTGAGCTGGTCTGCGAGTGCACTCTGGTGGTCCCGAACGATGTGGTGTGGTTCCAGTCCGTGCCGGGCCATGAGCCGGTCTAGGTTATCGAGTACAGCTTGTTCTACCGTGTCAGGGGTCACTACCACCGCGGTATCGAGTCCGACCTGTCCATTGAGCGCGGACGTGAATACCTCGGTGGTAGCGTCGGCGGGATGTTCAAGAACGAATATCCCGGTGATGTGGTAGTTCGCCACCAGTTATGAAGATTTCTTGCGTAGTCGACGACGCTCGCGTTCCGACATGCCACCCCAAATGCCAAAACGCTCGTCGTTGGAGAGCGCGTATTCCAAGCACTGCTGTTTCACGGGGCATGCACCGCAGACTTTCTTGGCGTCGCGTGTGGAACCGCCTTTTTCCGGGAAGAATGCTTCCGGGTCGGTCTGGGCACACAGGGCATCGGCCTGCCAGGCAAGTTGACCGTCATCGGCGGTGTCGCCAAATCCAGGCAGCGCTTCCCAGAGGTCGCTCAGTGGCTGAACTTCAGGCTCAGCGGTGATGCCGGGGTGCAGTGCAGTGACCGTGGCAGCTGGAGCGTCATCGGAAGCACTATCGGCAAGCGCGTCATGAGCGGCGAGGTAGGCGGTGGCTCGGTCATCGAGCGTGGCGACATCCTGTCCGGCGCTGGGATCGACTGGATCAACAAACCAGTCAACAGGAACTTCTCGTCCGTTACGAGTTACGGATTGGCTCTCGCGAACGGAATGCTCCGTCCGTTGTGCATTGTCCATAGGTCCCTTCCTGAAATTCCCATCGGGCACTCAGCATGCCCGGCAACAAGTTATACTGCCATCAACACGGCATCTCGTCACGGTGAGTAATCTATTGTACTGCTTCCTAATTACACCGTTGTAACTCGTCTTTAGTCAAGCTCAGAACGGGCCAAACAAGCGCCTGCCAGACAATTCACAGTCAATATTCAGTCTGTCAGCACACGGTTTTGTGTCATCTCACCTGCGGTAATACGACGAAATGGTAAGCATAGGAAGCAACCTTGTTGCAGTCAAAAGGACATCATGATTTCACTGGCACCCACGCCCTCCAATGACCCCCTGGAGCCCGGATCCGACCTGATCGCACATCTCGCGGGTTCCGCCCGTCCGGCGATTATCCACTATTCGGGCCAGGAACGCACCGAGCTGTCGGGCAGGGTGGCCGTCAACTGGGCCACCAAAACCACACACCTCATCGACTCCTACGGCATTGCCACACCCGATGAGCTCTTCGTCGATCTGCCGGTGACCTGGCGATCGGTGGCGCTGATGCTCGGGGCTGCCTGGTGCGATCTGACCTGCACCGCTGAGCCGGCAGACGCGACAGCTATTCTCACGGACCGTCCCGATGCTCATATGGCGCATGCGGCAGAAATTTTTGTGACGCATCACCAGACTGTCGATGCGGCGCTGGTCGATGTTGATGACGAGGTGCTGTCCCACGCAGACCAAGCGTTGCTGCCGGTCCCCGATCTCATTGGCAACGCCGCGACACAAGCCGATCATCCATTATCGGTCGACGTGCGACGTGGCGGGGTGGTCCTCGATGCACAAGATCAACGACTTGATACTGCGATCTGGTGGGCCATCATTGAGGCATGGCGGCGCAGTCAACCAGTTGTACTCGTGGAAGGCGCCGATGCGGCACAGCGGGCGCGGATCATCGACACGGAACGTCTCGACTAACGGTACGCGCTAGTTTCTGGATTCGTTGCGGGGTTCGTCATCGACCTGCGGGATGGCGCCCGTGAAGACCTCGCGGTCGTGTGCCGCGGCTGGATCGGCCTCGATGGCCTCGGTAAAGACCCACAGCCGGTAGGAGATAAACCGGAAGATGGTGGCAAAACCCAAACCGATCACGTTGCCAAAGAGCACCATGCCACCGGCCGAGGTGACATCCAGGACATATTTGGCGAGGAACACGAACGCGGCCTGAATACCCGCACCAATGCCGTTCATCACGAGAAACAGCACGAGCTCGCGCATGACATTTGATTGGCGACGGTTGCGGAACGTCCAGTAGCGGTTGGCCACCCAGGAAAAGACGGTGGCCACCGCGGTTGCGACGACTTTGGCTTTCACCGCGGAATCTTCCATCGGACCGGTGATGAGCCATACAAAAATACCGGTATCAATAAAGAAGCCGATCCCACCGACGACACCAAATTTGGCCATTTCACGCCACAGAAGGTGCACGAGGGCGACGATGCGATCCCGTAGGTTTTTGAGCATCGCTCCTCCTTACGTGGCGTTGACGGTGGCGTTTAGGTCGTAGATACTCTAACCCCTCGAACCTGATAATTGCCTGAACACGGCAATGATCCGGCCATTTGACCCACGAGACTGCTCGTCACCGCACGGAGCGTGTCGCGTGCCACCAGCCACCCACGCCATCAGCGAAAGCAAGCTACTGTAGAAGGGTGAGTTTTCCAACAGTAGGTGTAGTAGGCGGTGGCCAGTTAGCCCGCATGATGGCTCCGGTCGCGATCAATCTTGGCGTGAAATTACATGTGCTCGCCGAAGCTGACGACGTGTCAGCAACAACGGCGGCCAGCTTCACGGTGGGCGATTACAAGGAGTACGACACGCTCGCGGCCTTTGCCGAGAGCGTCGATGTCGTCACGTTTGACCATGAACATGTACCCACCGAGCATCTGCAGCGTCTCGAGGCTGCCGGAGTGCAGCTCGCCCCGGGCCCGGGTGCCCTGGTCTACGCCCAAGACAAACTGGCGATGCGCCAGAAAATGGCCGAGCTGAAGCTGCCACAACCCGACTGGCGTGCAGTTTCTTCGGTCGAGGAACTGGTGGCCGCCGCAGACGAGATCGGATTTCCCGTCGTATTGAAAACGCCACGCGGTGGCTACGACGGCAAAGGCGTCTGGGTGCTCGACTCAGCCGAACACGCCCGACAGACCCACACCTGGTTCGACGGCACACATCAGGCACTCTTGGTCGAGGCGAAAGTCGATTTCGCCAGTGAACTCTCAGCCCAGATCGCGCGGTCGACCACGGGTGAAACCATCACGTATCCGGTAATTGAAACCATCCAGACCGATGGTGTGGCTGACATCGTGAAAGCCCCGGCACCGAATCTGGAGACGGCAACCGCCCACGCGGCTCGTGCAGCTGCCGACACGATCGCCACTGCGGTGGGCGTCACGGGCATGCTGGCCGTCGAGCTCTTCCACACTCCGGATTCCGAAGCCGGGTTCATGATCAATGAGTTGGCAATGCGACCACACAACACCGGACACTGGACCCAAGACGGCGCGGTGACCAGCCAGTTTGAACAACACCTGCGCGCGGTACTCGGCCTGCCACTGGGGTCTACGGATCCGGTGGTTCCCTATACGGTGATGAAGAATTATTTGGGCGCCGAAAACGAAGATCTCTACGGCGCGTTTCCGTTGGCGATGCGAAAATACCCGCACGCCAAGGTGCATGCTTACGGCAAATCGGTGCGTCCCGGGCGTAAAATCGGACACGTCAACGTGCTCGCCATCGATGGAAACCTCGATGCGGCACTCGACGCTGCCATCGACGCGGCGAACATTATTCGCCACGGCACCACCGACTATTAGAAGGAGCTTTGTGTGACGCATTTATCCCAAACCCCGCGAGTTGGTGTGGTCATGGGCTCGGACTCAGACTGGCCCGTCATGCTAGCAGCAGCCGAGGCACTCGCCGAGTTCGATATACCCCACGAAGTCCAGGTGGTCTCGGCACACCGTATGCCACAGGAAATGCTCGAATACGGCACCAGTGCCGCAGAGCGCGGATTATCAGTCATCATCGCTGGTGCAGGTGGTGCCGCACATTTACCGGGTATGCTGGCATCCACCACCCCGCTGCCGGTGATCGGTGTCCCGGTTCAGCTCAAAACCCTCGACGGCATGGACTCATTGTTGTCCATCGTCCAAATGCCCGCCGGGGTGCCTGTGGCGACCGTGTCGATCAACGGCGCACGAAACGCCGGGCTCCTGGCCGTGAAAATGTTGGCTGCCAACACCGATGACGATGCGCTACGCCTACGCGAAGCGCTCACCACATTCTCGGCAGACCTCAAGGACCAAGCACAAGCAAAAGGCCAAAACCTCAAAAAGCGGCTCGCACAGCCCGAGAGCAGCTAAACTGTCTGATTCGGTTGCATAACAAACTTCCCCCGACCCATATCGAGTAGCAGTGACGAACACTTCAACGCGTACCGCAGGCAAATCCGAGCGGCAGATCCGCCGAGAACTCAATGAACGACTGCGCCGCTTAGAATATAGCGGTGGCGCCAAGGACCCGATCACTGATCCGACCGACGGCACCTTCGCCCAGCGTGCCAAACGTGCATTGCTCCTCATCGGGCTGACCACACTGGTACCCGGCGGCGCACAATCCGTCACAGGGAATCGTCGGCTGGGACGCATCGGACTGACCGTCACGTTGCTCAACTGGTCGCTCATCGTGCTGGCCATCATCGGGGCCTTTGTGGCCCGAGACTTCATCGTATCGTTAGCGTTCAACCAATTCGTTCAAAGCATCGGAATCTTCTATCTGGCTGCACTGTCGGTCGGCTGGTTCATTTTGTGGTTGGACACCGCCCGAATCATTCGCTTCGTGAAGTTGAAGCCGTCCTCGCGTCCCATCATTGGCATCCTGCTGGTCGTACTCATGGCGGTTACCTCGGGCGCGACGGCCTACGGTGCGTTCATGCTCAATGCGTCAACTTCGTCGCTGGGTTCGATTTTTGGTTCGGGGCCGGCCGTGGATGAATCCGATGGCCGCTATAACATTCTGATCATGGGCGCCGACGCCGGTGAAGGCCGTCAGGGGCTGCGTCCGGATTCCATTTCGGTGGCCTCGATCAATGCCGACACCGGCAAGATCATGCTGTTCTCGATCCCACGCAACTTCCAGAACGCGCGCTTCGCTTCCGATTCACCCCTGTGGGAGGCCTACCCCAACGGATATAGCTGTGGTGACGGGTGCATCATTAACAGTCTCTACACCGACGTCACGCATAACCACAGCAATCTGTATCCCGCGTCCGAAGACCCCGGAGCCGAGGCAATGATGGACGCGGCCTCTGGCATTTTGGGGCTGGAAGTCAACGGCTACGTCATGATCGATATGGACGGGTTCTCCGAACTCATCGACTCGATGGGTGGCGTCGAAGTGACCACCGGCGGGTGGACTCCATACCGTGGCGAGCGCCCGGATGGTGAATGGGGTAACGCCTGGTGGGCTCCGGATACCTATACGTTCAATGGTGACGACGCATTGGGCTTCGCCCGTTCCCGCAACTGGTCCACCGACTATTCGCGTATCCAGCGTCAACAATGTGTCCAACAGGCGATGCTCTCGCAATTCGATGTACCCACCCTGCTCACGAGGTTCGAAGGTATCCTGGGTGCCGGTGAACAAATGGTCGAAACCTCCATCCCGCAGTCTCAAGTTGGCAGCTTCTTGAACTTGGGGATCAAATCACAGCGACAAGATATGGAACGCCTGACGATTGGTGCCCCGGACTTCGGTGATCAGGGCGAACAGTTCTCGACGTATCCTGACTTCGATGAGGTACACCAGCGGGTCGATGAAATGCTCGCCGAGGACGGCACCCCGCCGTCTGCGCACCTGCTGCAACCGACCCTGGGCATGTACCTGGCAGAAACCGAGCAAGATCCGTCCGCGGGTTGGGAGCCGGTGCCGACCCAGCCCGACGGTAGTGAAATCACCGAGGAATACCTGATGTGGGCCGAAGACACCGGACAAGAAAACCTGCTGAGCGAAGCCGCCGAAACCAACCACCAATGCCATCCGGGCTAGACTCCATCACGAACAGAAAGGCCAATCATTTGACCAATCGTGACCCGTCCGGTTCGACCCAAGCGCTATATCGGCTGAGCGCCCCGATCAAGGACTATGCGTGGGGATCGACCACGCTGCTTGCCGATCTCACCGGCGCACCACGGACCACCACCCCGCAGGCTGAGATGTGGTTTGGCACCCATCCCACCACACCGACCCGTCTGGACGACGGCCGGAGCCTGGCCGATTTGGCGGATCTGCCCTACCTGGTCAAATTACTGGCAGCCGAACAGCCCCTGTCGATTCAAGCGCACCCAACCATCGCCCAAGCACAGGCCGGCTTCGCGGCCGAAAACGCGGCGGGCATACCACTGGATGACCCCGAGCGGACCTACCGGGACGCAAATCACAAACCCGAAATGCTGGTGGCGCTCACCGATTTCACAGCGCTGGCAGGATTCCGTGACCCAAAGGCATCAGCCGAGACGTTTACCACCCTTGCGCAGTTGGTCGATGACGCCGCGCTCACCGCGACGCTACAGACCATGGCGCGTCAGTTGGCACAGGGCAAGCTGAAAGACGTCTTTGGTCAACTCGTCGACACCGACGGGCCGTTCTGGCAACCTGCAGGGTGGACCCAAGCCATCTTCACCGCGGTCGAAGCAGCCGACGTCGATGATGAAAACCTCCGCAACGCTTTGGCCGCGGCACACATCCACCCGGATGATCCCGGTGCGTTGGTTACACTGCTCATGAACTTGACGCACTTGGCACCGGGCGAAGCTATCTTCGTGCCTGATGGGACCATCCACGCCTATGTTTCGGGACTTGGGCTCGAGATCATGGCCACCTCGGATAACGTCATCCGCGGCGGGCTCACCGTCAAACACATCGATATCGATGAACTGGATCGCGTGGTCAGCTATTCGCCCAGCCGACCACCGCTTTTGTCTCCCACCGTGAAACACCACGAAAACGTACTCGTCACCCAGTTTGATCCACCGGTAGAAGACTTTGAGCTCAACCGTTATGACGTACCTGCCGACTCGGGTATGCGTATCGCCGCTGGGGCGCCACATGTTGTGGTGTGCACGCATGGCTCGGGGCAGCTGAGCTCCAATGGTGAGGTCGTGGACGTCTCCCCCGGGACCGGCGTCTACCTGCCCGGTGACGAGCACGACGTTGATCTATCATCGGCCGCTCATGGCGTGACGATGTTTATCGCCAGCCAGCCTGGACACTGAACAACTGCGCGATAAAATCGGGTCATGCCCAATATCCCAATAGATATTAAAGCGACGGACCAAACCGAAGCGAAACGTATCCTGTCGCTGTACCAGCGAGGTGAACGGCATGGTGTTCTCGAGGAAGAAGTAACCAACGAAGCGTGGAACGCCGGATGGACACCGGTGGGTAGGCCGATCTTTATCGGTCTCAGTAATGGCGAACCAGTACTATACCGGTTCGAGGTGCCGGTCGAGACTAGCCTTGGACGCCACGGCTAACGCAAGGATCTTGAGCTAAACGAACGCCGTAATATTCTGCTGGTTAGGCGTTGCGGCGTAGCATCCGCTATTCGTCGGGGTTGATCTTTTTGTCAGACCAACCGCCGACGAGCATCCCGAGCGGGAACGCAATAATGACGAAGAGCACGACCCCAATGATGGCCACTACCGGGCCTGGCTCGATCACTCCTGCTTCGGTGAGGAGCCAGAACCCGCCGGCAAATACCAGCGCAACGATCAGTACGGTGATGCGTGCAGCTTTCTTACCTAAAACTGGTCCGAAATACCCTTGCACGTTGTTGTTCTCAGCCATGCTTTCCACCGGTCCTTTCAGCTGTCTTTCGGGTCTGCCCCGATGTGCCTATTGGGCTTACGTTGGCGGCGTCGTTCCATCACGGGCGCGAGAAACGGAATGTACACCAGATAGATAAAGGCCAGCAGTATCAGCCAGACCCAGAGCATATTGCCCCACCCGAACTCGGAAATGGACATTCCTTCTTCGTTGAGCCGCCGCCTTCGCGCGCCAGTCACCAAGGCGATCACAGGGATGACCAGCGTTAACAGCGGAAGGCCTAGGTACAGGGCTACCGGACCGAACCCATGGTGCTTCTTCTGGTACCTGTCTCTGAAGCACATATATACATCGTGACATACGCTGGTCATGCATAAACATGATTCGGGGGCGAACCACCCCCCGGATATCCAGGGCCTTGCCGCAAAACCGAAACTACGAAAGGCCGAGGCGTCCGCTCTATCTGCCAGGTTGAGATGAATGGGCACTTTCACGAAACATCCACGGCTGTAGTTGTCCTGGCTGTACAACCCAAATAGCATCTTGCTTTCACTGATATTTGGCGCATATCGCGCTCTGCTGTGAATAACTGGAGGTCTTGGTGCAGCAAGTTCGGCTCCTACGGCGACACATGTGGGGCATTGCTGGCACATTATTGATCATTGCAGCGTTCATAGTACTTTGCGCGGCAAGTGTGCATGTCAGAGGCCTTCCAGCCGAGCCCTGGGCCTGCGACGAGTTTGACTGCGCAGATCCGATCTACGACCTACGGGCGCCATATGTTCCCATCACCATTGGTGCACTACTGACAGGTACCGTCGGCATTATCCTGCTGATACTGGCCCGCCCGATCCGTTGGGCAAGCTTTGCTGGACGTCCACGTGGATGGTCGCGAGCCCTACTCAATACGATCCTATGTGTCGGCCTCGCCGCCGGTGTGCTGATCCCGTGGTGGGCATTATTGAGCGGGGTCATCAATTGGAGCGTGCCAACGGTGTCATTGGTCGTGGTCTTGGGGCTCACCACCGTGCACATCATGCTGTGGGCATGGCTTCGACGCCAGCATGGGCGGGACCGAGACTCGTGGGGCGCGGCCCTAGCAGTGCAGGCGATCGTCAGCGTAGCGACGGTGTCCATCTCTGCGCCGTTTCTTCCTCTGACGTATCTGCTGGCGCCGCCGATGCAATTGATCCTGCTGCTCGTGGGTGCAAGGATCGCAGCAAAGATGTTGCAAGGTGAAGGGGAAGAGCAGTATCTCGAGCGTGAGAAAGCAGCATCAAGCATTCAAATCGTTGCCGTTGCTGGGCTTGTCGTTGTTATTGGCATTGGCACCGTTTGGGCTTCGTTGCCTAGACCGGTCCCCGATGCCTTGCAGGCGCGTATCGATGCCGGCGACTGGCCCCTAAGAAAAGACGCAGAAGAGTCCAGGCCACAGCAACCTGCACCAAGCGAACCAGCCGCGAGAACACCAGCAACCCAACCCACTCAGGCAGCACCAGAGTGCAAGGCTTCTGCGCTGGATATGACGATTGAAGGATGGGACGCTGCCACAGGCGCCCGCGCAGCAACGCTCGTAGTGACTAATAGCCACGCATCCGATGCCTGTCAGCTCCAAGGACTACCTGGGTTTCGGATTATTCAGGCTGGAGACGACCTCGACGTCGAGATCAATGAGTATGATATTTCACCCAGCACTGAAGACCTATATTCAACGATCACCATCGGCACGCAAGAGTCGGCGGAATCAGTCCTCTACTGGCGCGGAGAACGAAGTGCCTATCATGACGATTCTGCCCAGCGAGCTGAGGTGTTGATCGACGATACATGGGTCCAAGCCGATTTCGAGTTTCAAGAAGGCAACACACCATCCGACTCGCCATTCGATGTGGTTGAGCACAGCGAGCTAGACATCAGCAAATGGTCTCCCAGTGACCGCCTAGTTCAGTAGGAATTGGCATAAAAAGGTGCCCGCATAGACGCTATTTTTGTATTCAGCGACGTGATCCTGCTTTCAAAGCACCAAGCGAAGTACCGCGGTACCTTTACGCGAACGCCCCGTCATGGGTGCGTTGTGGTCTTGTCTATTTTGAATCTATTTCCTGTGATGATATATATCACAGCAAACAGACTTATAGCTACAACCAAGATGGTGCTGGCAATCGCAAGCCCGGCAGAGCTCACGATCTGTCCTAGTAGTAGCAGCAATAGACTGCCCGATATAGCAAACAGAACTTTTCCCATGAATTTAGAAAGGGAGACTATATCGTATTTTGCTTTTTCTTCTGGGGACATCGTGTTATAACCTGCGATCAGAAAAGTGGCTTTTACGTTTATAAATAATGTCGCCAAGACAAGAAACAACGCGGTGATAATTATGGTTATAAGCACTTGCAACGTCACCAATTTAGTACTGAATATGCAATCCTTTTATCACCTGTATTCTACAAGCTTTCTCTTAGGAATAGAGGTCGATCAGAGCGGGACTAGCTCGGGTCTCCGAAGGTGCTCAGCACACGATGCCGATAGGGGTCGCCTTGGTGGCAAGGCTAGCTGGGAGAAAAAGAAGGCCGCAGCCACCAACGACAATACGTCAGTGACTGCGGTCCAAGCTCTTTGTGGTTAGTTATCTTTTTTCCATTTTGTCAGGCGATGTTCGGCTTCAATGAGCCGTACGGTACCGCTCTCGCCGCGCATCACAATCGACTGAGTCTCGATGCGGTTGGAGGAATACCGAGTACCGCGCAGCAAATCGCCATCGGTAATGCCGGTGGCTGCGAAGTAGCAATTCTGAGTCGCGACCAAGTCATCGGTGGTCAAAATAGCGTCCAGATCGTGTCCGGCATCAATTGCTTTTTGACGTTCTTCATCGTCAACCGGAGCTAGACGACCCTGAATCATGCCGCCGGTTGCCTTGATTGCACACGCGGTGATGATGCCCTCGGGCGTGCCACCGGTACCCAACAGAATGTCGACGTCGGTGTTGTGACGAGCAGCGGCAATACCGCCGGCCACATCGCCGTCCATAATGAACTTCACACGCGCACCCGCTTCCCGAATTTCACGCACCAGGCCTTTGTGCCGTGGACGATCCAGCACACACACGTTGAGCTGGGAGATTTTTTTATTCAGGGCCTTCGACAACAACTGCAAGTTTTGCTTGACGGGTAGGCGCAGATCCACCATGTCGGCGGCTTCTGGTCCGACGACCATCTTTTCCATGTAAAACACGCTCGAGGCGTCATACATCGAACCACGTTCAGCAACTGCCATAACCGACAGGGCGTTGTTATACCCCATGGCCGTTAGGCTCGTGCCGTCGATGGGATCCACTGCAACATCGACCTTCGGACCCAGGCCGTCTCCGACACGCTCGCCGTTGTACAGCATGGGGGCTTCGTCCTTTTCGCCCTCACCGATCACTACGGTGCCGTCCATGTGCACGGTGTGGAGGAAACCACGCATAGCGTCCACGGCTGCACCGTCTGCGATTTTCTTTTCGCCTAAGCCCACCCACTCGGAGGCACCGATCGCGGCAGCTTCGGTTACGCGGACCAGTTCCATTGCCAGGTTTCGGTCTTGCGTACCGGCACCTTCAAATTGCTGTGCCGAAGACTTGTTCGTCATGTAGCTACTCCAAAGAAAACAGACTGTGCAGAGGAAAAATTACTTCACCATTCTAGCCGAATGTGGTCGAGCGTTGGATTGGTGGCACAATAGGGTCGTAGAATAAGAAAATTCTGGTGTTGTTGCAAAGGAAAGACCATCACTACCAATTATGACGAGGCCGACGCCACACCGGCCGAGACTCATCAGGATGACGCACTCCCCAAGCCCAAACTGACCAAATCGCAGGGCAACCGGATGAGTCAAACTGCCAAGGCCATGACCTATTCGGTCCTGGCTTCCATTGCGATCGTATTCGCCTGGATGGCCATCAACCCGCAACCGGAGATGGAATACGAGTCTGGCGTGGATGCCCCGGTGGTCGCTGAAGAGGTTTCCACCGTGGCCGCGTTCACGCCCGCGACAGTCAATGCACCGGAGAGTTGGCGCACGAACTTTGCCCGGTGGAATTCTGGCTCATCCGATGAGGTACCCGCGTGGAATGTTGGGTATCTGACCGAGGAAGATGAATTCTTTGGTATTTCCCAGAGCGCACACGCCACCACAGGCTGGATCGATGACAAGATTAGCCCGGTCGGTGAACCCACAGAAACCACCGTAGCCAATCATGAGGTGACACGCTGGGTTGGCGATGACGACCACATTTATTTGGTCGCTGAATTCGACCATGATCCCGATGCCCTGGAGACCGTCGAACAGGCAGAGGCCCCGGAACCTTCCGAATCCATGACGCTGATCTTGTCGGGTTCGATGGAAGAACAAACTCTGCACCAGCTCGCGGCGGAAGTCATCAATCAATACCGCTAACCACCACCGATCAAGCGCCGCTTCAGGTGCGATAGCAAGGAGCCCACATGCCCTCAACACTGACGCCCCAGCAAGCATGGGGGCTACTCGAAGCCGGCAACGAGCGGTTCACGCAAGGCACGGTGAACCATCCGCATCAGGATGCTGACCGCCGGACCGCTCTGGAGAATTCTCAGAGCCCGCACGCGGTGATCTTTGGTTGTGCTGATTCCCGCTTGGCCGCCGAGATTATTTTCGATGTGGGATTGGGCGACGTCTTTGTTATCCGCACCGCGGGCCAGGTCATGGACGACGCTGTCCTGGGCTCGCTACAGTTCGCGGTCGAAGAAATCAATGTACCCCTGATCATTATTTTGGGGCACGATAATTGTGGCGCGGTGACCGCCGCGGTGGACGCCATGGAAACCGCCGTGATGCCCCGGAGTTTTATGCGTTCACTGGTCGAACGCATTTTGCCATCGGTCATGGCAGCCAAGTCCAAGGGCGTGAGCGATGTCAACGGCACCGTGAAAGAACATACGAACCAAACCGTACACCGGGTCGTGGAGACTTCCAGCGCCGTCGCAGAAGCCGTCGCAGAAGGCAAGACTGCCGTCATGGCGGTCACGTATTCACTGTCCGATGGTTCGGTCCATATTGGCGATACGTTGGGTCCCGTGCGGGCCTAACCGAGCACCGTTACCGCAGCAAAAAATACACATCAATCAGGGTAGTTCCCAACTAGGATGAGGGTTATGACAGCGAAGTCTAATGATCAACAATTCCGTATCGAACACGACACCATGGGCGAAGTCCAGGTGCCAATCAACGCGTTGTATTCCGCACAAACCCAGCGTGCCGTCGAAAACTTTCCGATTTCTGGACAGGGCCTTGAACCGGCTCACATCCAGGCTTTGGGCATGGTGAAAAAAGCGTGTGCGGTGGCAAATAATGAACTCGGCGTGATCACCGACGATCAGGCCCAAGCCATCCAGTCTGCCGCCGATCAGCTCATCGCTGGCGAGCACGCCGACCAGTTCCCCATCGATGTCTTCCAGACCGGTTCGGGCACGTCGTCGAATATGAACACTAACGAAGTGCTTGCAAGCTTGGCGAACCAGGCGTTGCAGGCCGCAGGCTCGGAAGCTACCGTCCACCCGAATGACCATGTCAACGCGTCACAATCATCCAACGATGTGTTCCCGACCTCGGTTCACGTGGCCGCGACCAATGCCCTGATCAACGATCTGCAGCCAGCCCTCGTGCATCTGGCCGAGGCACTCGAGCGCAAAGAAAAGGCGTTTGAGACCGTCGTCAAATCTGGCCGCACCCACCTCATGGATGCCACCCCGGTCACCATGGGTCAAGAACTCGGTGGCTATGCTGCACAGGTGCGCTATGCCATTGAACGTATCGAGTCCGCGCTGCCGCGCGTCGCCGAAGTCCCACTGGGCGGTACTGCCGTTGGAACCGGCATCAACACACCACGGGGTTTCTCCGAACGTGTCATTGAGGTTTTGGCGGAAGAGTCTGGCTTGCCGATCACCGAAGCTCGCAACCATTTTGAGGCACAGGCCAACCGTGATGGCCTCGTCGAAGCGTCGGGCCAGTTGCGCAACATCGCGTATTCCCTGCTGAAGATCAACAACGACCTGCGCTGGATGGGTTCTGGACCGAACACCGGCCTGGGCGAGCTCGCGATCCCGGATCTGCAGCCGGGTTCCTCGATCATGCCGGGCAAGGTCAACCCCGTCATCGTCGAAGCAGTGTCGCAGGTGTGTGCACAGGTCATCGGGAATGACACCACGATTTCGTTGTCATCGACCAACGGTGCATTCGAGCTCAACGTCGGCATCCCCGTCATGGCTTCGAACCTGTTGGAATCCATCCGCCTCCTGGCCAACTCGTCGCGTGTCATGGCAGATAAGATGATCGATGGTCTAGAGGCCAACGTTGAGCGCGCTGCGTTCCTTGCCGGTGCGTCCCCATCGATCGTGACCCCGCTGAACAAGATCATCGGCTATGAAGCGGCCGCTGAGATCGCTAAATACGCTGTCACGGAAAAGGTAACCGTCCGCGAAGCGACCGTTGCCTTGGGCTATGTCGAGCGTGGTGACGTCACCGAGGCCCAACTCGATAAGGCACTCGACCCCATGTCGATGACCCGTCCAAGCTAACCCAAACACTGCTGTTCGTTGTCCTCGCACTGTGTCAGTGCGAGGACAACGTGTTTAACCGGCTGGTTCATCCCAGAAATGCATACCAGCCGAGGCCACCCCAGCGAGCCGACCTGGCACAACACGCATGCCGAGATCGCGTAGGCCGCCTGTGACCGGCCCAGATGCTTGAGCGACCTTGGCCATCAGACGCGACTGTCGCCACAGGCTGGCCGTGCGCCTACTCCGGATCCGGCTATAGCTTGCCAGCGCGTCGTCGACCCCGTCAGCTTGGGCGCCACGCAACAGCAGTGTGATCGTGGCTGCGTCTTCGATCCCCTGGCCCGCACCCTGGCCGAGATTGGGCGTCATAGCGTGCGCGGCATCGCCCATCAACACAGTCCTGCCACGTGCCAACGCCGTCAGAGGTTTCGCGAGGTCGTAGATGTCGTGTCGAATGACATCGTGTGGCGATGTGGCCTCGAGAATTTGTGGGATCGGTGCGTGCCACGTGCCAAACGTTGTGCGCACTGCCGCGTGTTCATCACCAAACTCGGTGCCGGCGGGAGTGTTGAGCGTACTAAACCAATAGAGTCTGTTCTCGGGTAACGGCACGATGCCAAAGATGCGCCCTCTGCCCCAGGTTTCCCCAACTGCACCGTCGAGCTCGACCTGCACGTTCGTGACACCACGCCAGGCCGTATAGCCGGCATACGACAGTCCAGGATCAAGGCCGAGCGCTGCTCGATTTCGGCTGCGGCGTCCATCTGCAGCGATGACCACGTCGAATCGCTGCGTTGTTCTTGCCACCGTCACGTTTCCGCTACCGTCTGCTGCCACAATGGCTGACGCACCGGTGTGCAAGGTGCCGGGCTGGAGTTGTTCGACCAGCGCCTGATGTAAGGTCACGCGATGGATGCTCCGTAGGCTCGCGACAGCGCGTGGTGGCAGGGTGAACAGCCAACGACCAGAAGGATGGCGTTGCCCAGCTCGCATCCCGGCGATCGCATCACTGGATAGCTCACGGACGAGGCCGCCGAGTCCGACGGCGTCGAGCGCTGCCAGGCCGTTACCGAATAACGTCAACCCGGCACCATCAGCACTTGGGTCGCGCCGTTGTTCAAAGACCACCACGTCGTGACCGTCCCGCTGAAAACCGTAGGCTGCGACCAAGCCCGCGATACCCGCACCAATCACGGCAATACGCACTGAGCCTCCCCACTGTCCCAGATTTTTTGACCCTGGCTTCCTCGAGTCTAATCGTCGCGGCGTGAGCTCACATGAGCAGGGTGATGCCACAGCCAATGATCATGGCTGGACCAAAAGCGATGCGGGTAGATTTCTTGGCTCCCCGGAAGACCACGAGATATACGGCTTGGAGTCCTCCAACGACGAACGCGAGTACGAAGCCTGCGATGAGCGCTTCAAACCCGAGAAATCCGGTGTACAGGCCCAGCCCGGCTGCCAGCTTGACGTCGCCCATCCCCAGCCCCGCGCGAGTGAGCAGATGGAGGATAAACATCACGGCGAGATAGGCACCGGAACCGATCAGTGTCATACCCCAGCGGTCTGCCAGGACCGATGCGCTATCGGATGTCAGCGTACTGGCGATCAGCAGCGCAGCACCGCCAACAAACAACAGGGCATTGAGCGTATTTGGCAGGCGGTGTTCGCGAACATCAACCACGAACAGGGTGGTGGCGCAGACGCCAAACCAGACCAGGGCGGCGACTAGCAGTGTCATGGCCACCGGTGCCGGTGTGGTGGACGTGAGCTGTTCGGTTATCAGATGGATCACGTGTGACACATTAGCCAATGCAATGCGTGATCGGGTAGATATCGACGCCGGTTGTGGACAACCGGTGGTTAGGCTCCGTAACGGCGGTTGCGTGAGGCGTAGTCGCGTAGCGCACGGATGAAGTCGACGCGTCGAAATGCCGGCCAGAGGGCTTCACAGAAATAGAACTCTGAGTAGGCGGACTGCCACATCAGAAAGCCAGAGAGGCGCTGTTCGCCGGAGGTTCTGATGACCAGATCGGGGTCGGGTTGGCCGCGTGTGTAGAGCCGGTCTGAGATGGCATCGACGTCGAGCGTTTCGATGGCTTGATCCAGGGTGTAGCCGGCTTCGGATGCATCGGTGAGAAACGATTTCGCGGCATCGACAATTTCTTCGCGACCGCCGTAGCCGATGGCCACATTGACATGTAGGCCCGTGTTGTCTTTGGTGGCTTCAGCCGTTTCGTTGAGCAGCTCAGACAGTGCGGCGGGGAGGATTCGCTGATCCCCGACCGGATGGACTTTGAGTTGTGTGCCATCATCGAGCCCAGCTGCCAGTTTTCGCAGGGTGTCTGCGATAATGCGAATCAGCGGTTCCAGTTCGGCTTTATCGCGGTTAAGATTTTCGGTCGACAGCATATACAAAGTGACCACCGGGATGTGAAATTCAGCGACCCAGTGGAGGAATTCGTGGATCTTCTCGGCACCGACCTGATGGCCATGCGCTGTGCTAGCACCTGTTTGTTTCGCCCAGCGACGGTTCCCGTCTAACACCACACCGATGTGACCTGGCAATTGGGCGGTATTGAGACTATGCGCTAACCGACGCTCATAGAACCGGTAGACGACATCTGGGACCCGCAGTGCGCCGAGTGGAGAAGTGGCCATGCGTGTGGTGCCCTACTCGCTGCGACCGGAGTCGGGTTCTTTGGCTTCCAACGTGGGCATATCCAGGTAGCCGGGGTATTTCCTACGCAACACATCGGTCTGACTGTTGGAGAGGTCATCCAGCTCGTTGCGTTCTCGATCTTCTGGACGAAGATCCGGCTGGTTGCGCTCTACCAACATGTCTTCAGCGGTTGTGGAACGCAGTTTGACGCGACGGATCTGACGAATCATGATGCGAAACACCACGATTGCCGCAAGGACGAATGCAAAGGTGGCAAGAAACCCCAGAATACCGGGAGTGACGTCCTCATCCCGAAGCCCTTCACGCAGGGACGGGTCTTGAACTCCGGTAATCACGGCGTTGGATAAAATCGTGTACAGCATGGTGGCCTTAGTCTAACGGGGCATCTCGCAACCCGGCGAACAAATCATCCTCGGGCAAGCTACTTTCTACCTTCGAGTCAATCAGAACGTAGTCTTCCCAAGGCCAATTGTTCCGTAAGATCTCATTTGGCGTAAAGAAGAACCCACCGTGGGTATCGACTTGCGAGCGATGTGCACGCAACGCTGCGTCACGGTATTCCAAAAATGCAGCCGAGGTGATCTGGGTTGTGACTTCGTGATGGGTCAGACGCCACGCATCTGGGTCCTCTTCGCCTGCAGCCACTCGGTCATACCAGTCCAGCCGATCCGCATAGGGCGATTCTTCACCCTTTTCCAACAGCGCATTGTGAATGGCGCGGAACTTTTCGGGGTTAAACGCGCGGTCGTAGTACAGCTTCGAGATCTCCCACGGTTCACCGGTGCCGAGGTATGCCTCGGGATCGCCCGATTTCTCATAAGCTTCCATCGAGATTTCGTGGGTGCGCAGATGATCTGGGTGTGGATACCCGCCGATCTCGTCGTAGGTCACCAAGACGTGCGGCTTGAACTCACGGATTAACTGGACCAACGGGGCAGTTGCGTCCTCAAGAGGAATCGCACCAAAAGCACCCGGGGCCAAGACGTCGAGTGGATCGCCCGATGGAAACCCAGAGTCGCGGAAGCCCAACCACCTGTGTTCGATGTTCAAAATGTGTGCAGCATCCGCCATCTCGTGGAAGCGGACCGCAGTGATGTCGCGTTCAACGCGGATGGGTTCGCCAAAGTGTGGGTTATTGAGATCCCCCATAGCACCATCGGTGGCGGTGGCCACCATGACCCGTGCGCCAGCGTGCACGTAAGCGGCCATCATTGCAGCCCCTTTGGACGCTTCATCGTCCGGATGCGCATGGACAGCCAGTAACCGCAATCCGATGGAATCAGGCAGACCTGAATCAGTAACCGCTGGCAGGTGTGGGGTGGACGACATGACGTGGACTCCTCGTGTTTTCTAACGTATACCGCTGACGGCTTACACAATTCTGACCGCTGGTACGCCTGTATTAGGCTATTGCCCGTGATGGTTTCGAATTCGAATCAGGCAGCAGCCCCTGGCGATAATAGTGTAGCGACCCGATATGGTGGCATCAAAAAGTCTCGCCTGTCGAAAAAGTCGGGACGACTCATTGCCGTGATCGCGCTGATCGCTGCTATTGGCGTGACATTTTGGTTCGCGTTCGCAGGAAACACCAGCCTGTTGGCGTCCAAAAGTGTTGGCTACCAAATCCATGACGAATCCTCGGCCTGGGTGGAATTCGAAGTCACGAAGGAACCCGAAGCGACTGTGGCATGTGCGGTGCGTGTACTTGCTGACAACGCCGCTGTCGCCGGGTACCGTACCGTCGTAATCGGCCCCGAAGAAGACACTGATCAGGCTGGTAAAGACCTCACAAAATACTACAGCGCCGATGTTCGAACCGACCAATTAGGGTCCTCTGGCGAAGTCGACACCTGTTGGTACGCGGAGGATGGAGAAACCCCTAATCTCACGAATTTCCGTGACTATTAGTCTCTAGGAGCGTTTCGTAGTCCTTGAAGCCTTGCGCACGTTATTGCGTTCGGTGATATGATTACCAGCGGTATATTCCAGAACTGTCGCCCCGTCTGCACATATTTGGTGCCGCGGGGCTTTTCGTTTGACGAATGAGAAAATAAGGAGGTCGGCATGGCCGCAACAAATGACAGCCCTTGGCTGACGCAAGAAGCTTATGACCGGTTGAAAAACGAACTCGACGAGATCTCTGGGCCTTACCGCCAGGAAATTGTCGATCGTATCGAAGCGGCGCGTGATGAAGGCGACCTGCGCGAAAATGCCGGCTACCACGCTGCCCGTGAAGAGCAGTCGAAAAACGAAGGCCGCATTCAGGAACTCAAGGCCCTGCTAGAAAATGCCGAAGTTGGCGAAGCTGCCGCAGATGACGGTATCGTCAAGCCAGGTATGCTCATCGAATGCAAACTTGCCGGCAATGAGATGAAATTCGTCTTGGGATCGCGTGAAATTGCAGCCGATTCTGGCATCGAAGTCTACTCTGTTGCCTCCCCGCTTGGCTCCGCAATCGAAGGCCACGAGGCCGGCGAGACTGTGACCTACCAAGCTCCGAACGGTAAAGACATTGAGGTCGAACTGACTTCCGTCACCCCGTACGACGGCTAATGTATGTGCAGCCGACCCGCGGCATCGCACACCAGATCATCTCGACTAAGGGTGGTTTTCCCAACCGGGCAAAACCACCCTTAGCGGTTTAAAAGCGTCATTTGGTGTTAGCCTGGTGTTGTGTTGAACATCGAAAAATTTCTGCTGCTAACCGTCCCGCACCGCACACGACTCACCGGTGTCGAATCGCTGTTCGTCAAAGCACGAACCGCTTTGACCCTGCTGGAGTTTGAGCGGTCATCAACCCTGTATTTCGCACCAGCTGATGCGTTGAAGGCTTGGGATTTCACCAACCCACTCATCCGGGTGGAACAAGCCAATACGCCGGTTGCTGTTGGCCTCAATGATGCCTATAAGAAACTCAACAAGTTCCACAATAAAAGCGTCTCGGCCGCCCTGGGCAATAAGAAATTGGATCCCGCGAAGGGCTTGCTTGAGGAATTCGCTCGCCAGGGCATCCTGCAAGGCGACACGAAAGAGTATAAACTCGTCGCAACCGACACGCGTGACGACATCCTGGATGACCTCGGCATGGCCCTGCGTGGACAACGCTCCGTGTCCAAACAGGACCGCATCCTGTTAGAAGTGATAGAAGCTATCAACGCCACCAAACTGCTGCTGGGCTCTCAGCAACCAGACTGGTCGATGAGCCAGTTCAGTGAACACGTCCACCAGAACCCGTCGGGCCACCCGGTCATCGCACAACTGATCGAGGAGACCTCATCGATGACCGGCCTGATGGAACAGTCCAAACTGGCGGCTTTAATGCCCCAGAGTGCAGCCTAGAACTGCACCATCGGGTCGTAGTCGGCTTCGCGGAGGGCTTCGAGCACCAGCTCGGAGTGGTCGCGGCCGCGGATCTCCATGTCGATGGTGATGTGGACACCACCCATGGTTAATCCCGCGCCGACACGCGAGTGATCCACACGGGTCACGTTCGCGTCGTTTTCTGCGATAATCCGGGAAATATTCTTCAGCTCACCTGGACGATCACGCAGCGCAATTTTGACGGTCAAGAACCGGCCAGCAGAGCTCAACCCAACTTGAATGACCTTTTGCATGAGCATGGGGTCAATATTTCCGCCCGAGAGCACCGCGACGATGGATTCGGATTCGATGCCGAGTTCTTTCAACTTGCCGGTCATCAGTGCTGCTACCGGTGCAGCGCCGGCGGGTTCAACCACCATCTTCGAGCGTTCCAGCAGAAACACGATGGCCGCAGCAATCTCGTCATCGGTGACCGTGACGACCTCATCGCACAGTTCCTGAATCACATCGAAGGGGACTTCGCCCGGACGACCCACCGCAATACCATCGGCGATCGTGGCAACATTGTCTAACGACACCGGTTTGCCAGCAACCAACGACGGTGGGTAGGCAGCTGCTTTTTCGGCTTGCACACCGATGACGTTGATGTGGCGCCCCTGCCGGCGTGCTTCTTCCTTGAGCGCGATAGCGGTTCCGGCCAGCAGGCCTCCCCCACCGATGCTCATGATGACGGTGTCGACATCGGGCTGCTGCTCTAAGATCTCGATACCAACGGTGCCCTGACCGGCTACCACGTGAGCGTTGTCGAACGGGTGAATAAACGTCGCCCCGGTTTCTTCGGCGTAGCGCGCCGCCAACTCGAGTGCCTCATCCACGTTATTGCCGGCCAACACGACAGTCGCCCCGTGGTCACGGGTGGCCTGTACCTTCGGCAAGGCGGCTCCTAAGGCCATATAGATCCGAGCTTCAATGCCGAGCTTCGATGCGGCCAGGGCGACGCCCTGGGCGTGGTTGCCTGCCGATGCGGCAACGACACCTTTGGCTTTTTCTTCATCAGTCAGTGACGCCATGTGCACGTAGGCGCCACGGACTTTGAAGGAGCCCGCACGCTGCAGGTTTTCGCACTTGAGGTGAACCGTTGAACCGGTAATTCGACCGAGCGCACGCGAGTGGTCCATGGGGGTTTCTCGAATGACGTCTTTGAGAGTTTCACGAGCTGACTCGATATCTTCGTATCGGACCTTCGGGGAACCGGTTTCGCTAGATTGCAACTATTTCTCCTGCACAACGGTGTTCTTCGGTGGGATTTTAAGCTGGTTGTTCTGTGGGTGGGCCAGCCGACTGACTGGGTTCCGGTTCGGGGTCCGGGTCTTCCAGCCATGGTTTCTTCGATAAGTATTTTACAAACGCGTTGATAAACGCCATCACTGGCACAGCAAAGACGGCACCGACCAGTCCCATGGTGGCGGTACCTGCGGCCACGGCCAAGAAGACTGCCAACGGGTGGAGGTTCACGGCTTTGCCCATCACGAGTGGCTGCAGGACGTTTGATTCAAGTTGCTGGACGCCCAACACGACCGCCAACATCAGCAGCGCGTTCACCCAGTCATTGGCGACCAGGGCGAGCAGCACGGCGATACCACCGGTGAGGAAAGCACCAACGATGGGGATGAATGCCCCCAGAAAGACGAGGACACCCAGGGGCATGGCTAATGGTACGCCTAGTAGCCACGCGCCCATGCCGATACCGACGGCATCGACGAAGGCCACGAAGATTTGGACGCGGACGTATGAGCCGAGTGCGCCCCAGCCGGCGTAGCCTGCACCGTCCACCGCACGGCGGTGGATGAACGGTATGAAGTTGAGCAAAAAGCTCCAGATTTTCGGGCCGTCTTTCAAAAAGAAAATCAGCGCAAAGAGCGCCATGACAATGCCAGCAAGGATGTTTGTTGCTGTGGAGCCGAAATCGAGGGCTCCGGAGACGATTGCACCGGAGTTTTCTTGCAGTGTGTTGGTGACATCACCGAGGAGTTCTTGGTAATCCAGGTTTTCAAACGATAAGCCCCAGGATTCAACCAGCGCGATCAGGTCTCGGATACCTGCCATGACGGAGGCCTGCATCGTGGCGAAACCCGCCGCCAACTGTTGGCCAGCTACGGTGAGGAGCGCGACAACGACCATGGTGAGCAAGGCGGTCAGCGTGAGCGAGGATAGCACCGGTGGAAATTTGAGTTTCAACAGGAACCGGTGGGCCGGCTGCAGCAGTGTCGCAAGTAACGCGGCGATCAGGACGGGAATAATCAGTAAGGAGACGTGAGAGAGCAACCAGACTGCTACTGCGGTCATTGCGATGATGAGCAGCACACGCCAGGACCAGGCAGCTGCAACCACCACTCCGTAGGGCAAGTCTGTGGCAAGTTTCTCTTGGACACGTTTGGAAATCACCGTCTTCGGCTTCTTGCTATCAGCTGGTTTATTCCCAGCCGACGACGTTGATGGTGTGGTCACACGGTCTCCTTTGTCCAGCTGTTGCCTAGCGTAATCCTTGGCTGGAAGTGGATTGGCTATATTCCTTCAGAATACAACGGTGGCCGGCCCCCGTTTGGGAACCGGCCACCGTTGTATGTAAAGCGAGTTACGCGAGGGCTTCCTAGTCTTGGTTGAAGATCGCCAGAATACGCAGGATCTCAACGTAGAGCCAGACCATAGTGGTCGCCAGACCGAATGCGGCAGTCCACGAGTAACGCTCTGGAGCGCCTGCACGGACACCTTCTTCAATCGAGGTGAAGTCCATGACCAACGAGTAGGAGGCCAAGAACACGGCGAGCAAGCCGATAGCGATGCCCAACCAGCCGGAACGCATGCCGAACATGCCGTCAATGGCACCGGTGATCATGAGCACAAAGTTCAGCACGCTAAAGAGCAGGTACCCGACCATCGCAATCATGACGATGCGAGTCATCTTTGGAGTCGCACGGACCTTACCGGAGCGGTAGAGCGCCAGTACAACGGCGAATACCGACAAGGTCGCAAGGACAGCTTGGAAAGCGATGCCTGGCCAGCGCTGATCGAACATTGACGACAGGCCGCCCAGGAATACACCCGTGGCAACCGCATAGATCGAAATCATTGCCGGTGACGGTTCGCGCTTGAAGGCGTTGATCAGACCAAAGACGAAGCCGACGCCCGCCGCAATAAAGTAGAGACCGGCGTTTTCCACCGGGGTGGCGAAGGTCCAGCCGAAGACGGCGCCTGCCACGAGCATCAAGAAGACCAAGCTCGTGCGGTTGATCACCGAGCCATAGGTCATGCGGCCGGTATCAGCCGCTGTGGCCGATGGCTGCTGGTACATCTGGGCCAGCTGCTCGGAGCTCATGTTGCCGGGGTCGCCGGTCTGTGGTGCCTGGCCAACGGAACCTGTTGGCTGGCTCTGCTGAGCCTGACCTTGTGCATACTGGTAACCAGCATGCTGTTCCTGCCGGGCCTGCTGTACAGGCTCCTGGAAGGCCTTTGAACGGAATACGGGGTTGGGCATGCCAATCCTTTCTCGACAATCCCACCGGCTAGGAGGTCCGGTAGGCATATCACAATCGTCCTCTAGCCTAATGCCACAACCACGTCATTGCACGCCAAAGCATAAGTTTTTGACAAAAATTCACATTGCGCGGAGCGTCTTCCTTCGTATGCAAACCCCGTAAGCTGAGTAAGAACCGGATGTAGATGCGAAAGGACCGTTTTGAGCCAGCAGCAAGCACAGCAAAAACCACCGTCAAAATTTCCGCAATATATTGCGCCTATCATTATTTTGATCTTGGCTGCCGGTGCGGCAATCTACGGCGTGCTCTGGTCCATGGACGAATCAAATAACACCGCCTCGAACGATGCTGCAACAACAGATCAAAGCGAGCAACCAGCGCAACCCGATAACTCGGCCCATCCGGCAGATGTAGAACAAGAATTCCCCGAAGCTGACGCATCACAACACGAAGCACTGGCAGCCGCTCGGTCGGAATTGGAGCTCTATGTTTTATCTGAACACCAGCTTCAGCTCGTGCTAGCTGACCCACAGTTCGGCTACGAATTGGAACAAGATGCAATAGACTTTGCCGTGGAAAATGTAGCCGTTGATTGGAATGAGCAGGCACACCAATACGCGGCGGCGACACTGAACGAATTCCCTGACGTTGAAGTAACTGATCTTCAAGAAATTATGGTGAATGATCCTGAAGGTCCCCAGTTCACTGAGGAACAAACCGAGTATGCTCTATCGCAACTGGACTAACGACGAGCTATTGAGGAAGCCATGACGAGTCAAGATCATCCCACACCCGAGGACTCCCAGCCTGCTGCCGACTCGTCCGCGTCATTCGCTCCGCCTCCCCCGCTGCCGAGTGTCCCCGGAGATACCGACATTGAAGATGAGAACGACGACGATTTCGAAGGCGTCGGTCTTGCCACCGAGATGGTCTTTTCAGGTCAGCAACGCGAAGCCCTGCGCAGCGGATCAGCTTATGAGCACCTCGACACCGGAGAACTATCCTCCGACGACGCCGAGACAAACTACGACGACGTACAGCATACGACGCAGCTGATTATTGGCGAAGAACCAGTTGCCGCACGTCCTATTCCGCCAATACAGCAACAGCCACAGCCCACCTCGTATAGCCAGCAGTCATACGCGCCCGCACAAACCCAGCCGCCGGCCGCACACCGATCTGCGGAGAATGCCGCACAGCAGCATTACTCCCAGGCGACCGGTTCTTCAAACGAACCATTTGCCATCACCATGATGATTGTCTTGGGAATCGTCGCACTCGGAGTCTTCGGGGTGTTAGGGCTGCTCATCTACCGTGTGCTTGCTGGCGGATAGCCACACAAAAAAATCTGGGCCCTACCACCGGATACTTGGCGGTACGACCCAGATTGCTAAAAACACAGCTTATTTGCTGTAGTCGTAAAATCCTTTACCGGTCTTTCGACCAAGGTTGCCGTCGTCAACGAGCTTCGTCAGGGTCGGGCTGACCTCATTGACGAGCTCATCGTTAGGCTCCTGTGCCGCCAACTTTTGGATACCGTGATTGATATCAACACCCACCAGATCCATGAGCGTGAACGGCCCCATCGGGTGGCTCAGGCCTTCTTTGATCGCTGTATCGATGTCTTCGACCGAAGCATAGCCGTCCTCATAGAGGTGGAGCGCTTCGCCAACGATAGCCATCAGGATACGGTTCACAATGAACCCAAAGATTTCCTTTTCGACGACCACCGGGGTCTTGCCCAAGGCTTTAGCCAGCTCTAAGGAGCGATCCAGGGTTTCCTGATGGGTGTGTTCGCCGCCTACAACTTCAACCAGTGCCATCTGCAGTACCGGGTTGAAGAAGTGCACGTTGCACACGCGCTCAGGGTGTTTGAGTCCTTCAGCCAATTTCGAAGAAACAATCGACGAGGAGTTCGAGGCGAGAATAGTTTCTGGAGCCGCAACGGCGTCAAGATCAGCGAATAGTTGCTGTTTGATCTCTAGATCCTCGACAATCGCTTCAACGACGAACGAGGAGTTTTTGACTGCAGTATCGCGATCGGTGGTGAATTCCAGGTTGTCGAAACCAGTCTCGACGGCTTCTTCACTCACGCGCTGACGCTCAATCAGGCGGCCGGTCGATTTTTTGAGCTGCTCGCGGGCGTTCTCGAGGAAACGCTCCTCGACATCCACGAGGTAGGTTTGGAAACCACTCATTGCTGCAACGAACGCAACTTCGCGGCCCATAGTGCCGCCGCCGATCACAGTGATCGCAGATTCTTTCATATTGCTTCTTTCCTAATTTCTTTGGTCAATTCTTCGGAAATCATTCTACGGATCGAATCTGAATACAACGTTTGAGCAGCTGATTATTCACTGACGAAAGTGAACAGCACCACTGTTAGTGAGCTACTGCTGCAAGATGATCGCCCAAGAATGCTTTCTGGTCTTCAGGGATTGGTTCCGGTCGATGATCGGGACCCACGTTGATATAGACGACCCGCGACTCAGCGGTGAGCTCTTCGTTTTGGTAGGCCTGCTCGTGCAGCGTAAACGAACTCGTACCGATCCGTTCGACCTGAATCTCGACAGTGACTCAGGTGCCAAGACGAGTTCCCGGTGAAAAGTAATCGTGTATTCCTTGATCATCAACGGGAACGCGGTCGCATCATTCGGATCCATAAACGCATCAAGCAATTCGTGCCGAGCTTCTTGGAACCAGGCCGGTAAGACCGTGTTGTGGACATGACCGGATGGGCCCAAATCATCGATTCTCGGCAGGACGCTGGCTGTTATCAATGCTATTCCTCATGGTGTTTGGGGTTACAGACAAAGCGACGACTCATGCCACCTTTTGTATTTCTGCGCTTCTTTCCCTCACGGGAGCTCCAAGGACCCAAGACTGCCGAGGAGGCCTCGCTGAAACTAAGTTCTGGACGGTTGTTCAACTTTTGCCTCGGCTTGGTCCTCTGACGCAGAGCTAGGTTCGGACGTTGTCTTGGACTTTGGTCGAACTCTGGTCCATATTGATCGCCACACCCCACTCAGCCACGCTTGAATAGTCAACCATGTGCCGCTTGAGACAAGAACTGCGTCTGCTGAAGCCATGATGCCAGAGAAGAACGGCAGCCCCATGATCACTGCGATTCCAAGGTGCATCCCCAAAATCGAAACGAGTGCGATACGCCGCGTAATCGGATGGAAGAGCAGAAACGGGGAGGCAATCTGGACAATCACTGTGCCATAAGTGGCCAGGGTGACAATCCAAGAATTGTGGGTGAGTAAATCACTGAGCCAGGGAAAAACGCCGTACGCTTCAGACTGCAGAGGATAATAAACCGCAGTGCCATTTTCCCATAGCGCTCCCTGAACCTTATAAACACCGGCTTCAAAATAGACGATACATAGTTGGGCTACTACCACGCACAGGGCTACGTTGTGCAGTACTGTGCCAAACTCCGTCTCACGCTTTTCCGCAGCGCCATGTTTCCGCTGGCGAAACCAGTTGTCCAGGGACCAACGTTTCGAAAGATCAGCAAAGATTAGATAGATCAACATGATCCGAATAAAGTAATTGCCCCCATCTGAGATTGGGGTGTTCTGTGCATTAATTGCAGTGTAGAAAATGAATAATAGGGGTGTGATAAATCGAGTGCGCCAGCCTACTACGAAAGCTAACGCCAACAGGATGGCAACAATGTACCACCCCATGAAAAATGGAGTGCTCGCGCCTTCCAGAATATTCAAGGGCCATTTATACCCCAGAACGTCACGGTATGGTGCAAAATAGGCCGCGCCCGGTCCCCAGATTTTGAGTGCAATGGGTAGGTTGAACAGTAGCCATCCAAGAATAAATGATCCTGACGCAATGCGCATGACCGCAAACCCATAAGAGGAGTGGCGACTGGATATGAACCAATCATAGATTCGCCCGACAAGCTTCTTCGGCCAATGTTTGTTGGCGGCAGTCCAACGTCTAATACTTGGTGCGGGATCAGAAGAGACGCTCATTTCCAAACCTCCATCGTGTCTTCATCGAAGGTTTGGGCATCGCGCCAACCAATGTACATTCGGTTCTCTGCCTTCTCCTCGGGTGGATTGTGCCGCTCACTGAAGTCAGGGACGGCTCCTCTTACCAGTTGAATCTCCACCATAGAGACTCCACCCCATTCAGACAGAGCATATAACGAGGCAAACCCCACAGCTGAATCTTCTAACCGCTGGTAAAGGCGTACATCGGACAGTTCACCGTCCGGAATGCTTTCGGCTGCATCAGCGGAGTAAACGTCCACTCCGAAGGGAGGCTCACCCAGTACTGCTGGTTGGGCAACTTCCTGACGCAGATCATCATTCAGGTCTGACATAGCACCCCATAGTCGGCCGACAATAGCTTTCGACTGCCGGGTTTCTCGGTTCGCAAAGATATTTCCCGAGAGGCTTTCCATCTCTTCGGCCGTGACATTGTGCCATTCTGTAAACTCAGCACCTGCATCACTTCCCTCGGCACAAACCTCAGGGCTGGACGTGCAACCTCGGACGACTAGATATTCATCTTGTGAATAGGGTCCTGGCGCAAAAAGGTTCCAGCCCTGGTCCAGCGGCCCCAAGAAATATCGGTTCAATTCCGGCTGCAAGGACGTCTTGATGGGAGTTGAGGGACCTGTGAACGCAAGCGTAGCTGCAATGTGCCCTGCTCCCACCATCGCCGCAACCACAAGCACGATCAGTGTCAACGCTCTTGGTCTCCGTTTAGTTGGCGTCATCTGTTCATCGCTTTCGATCTTCCGGCAGGACGGATGCCTGCCAGCTTGTCCTTAACGTGCGAATGGAAGGAGCCGTCACGAGCTGTGACGGCCCCTCCCAGTTCAATCACCAGTTCAGTGAACTGCTGTACTACTTCGCAGTAGCATTCCTTCTAGCGCGGACTACAAGGAGCGTACCAAGGAACAGCAAGAGTGCTGCACCCAAGACGTATGCCAGTGTAGTTGCACCGGTGGAGGCGAGAGTCGATCCGCCGGCTTGGCTGCTCGAGCCGCTTCCGTTACTTGTATTGTCGCTACTGTTTACAGCAGCCGATCCGTTAGCACCTGAATTACCGGTGCCGTTGGAATCGTTGTTGTCTCCGGTATTCACGTCGGTGTTCTCACCAGTGTTCTCCGAGGTATTGTCCTCAGTATTCACATCCGTGTTATCCGAGGTGTTGTCCTCAGTATTCACATCCGTGTTATCCGAGGTGTTGTCCTCAGTATTCACATCAGTGTTATCCGAGGTGTTGTCCTCAGTATTCACATCAGTGTTATCCGAGGTGTTGTCCTCAGTATTCACATCCGTGTTATCCGAGGTGTTGTCCTCAGTATTCACATCCGTGTTATCCGAGGTGTTGTCCTCAGTATTCACATCCGTGTTCACATCAGTGTTATCCGCATCATTCTCAGCAGTATTCACATCAGTGTTATCCGCATCATTCTCAGCAGTATTCACATCAGTGTTATCCGAGGTGTTGTCCTCAGTATTCACATCAGTGTTATCCGAGGTGTTGTCCTCAGTATTCACATCAGTGTTATCCGAGGTGTTGTCCTCAGTATTCACATCAGTGTTCACATCGGTGTTATCCGCATCATTCTCAGCAGTATTCACATCAGTGTTATCCGAGGTGTTGTCCTCAGTATTCACATCCGTGTTCACATCGGTGTTATCCGCATCATTCTCAGCAGTATTCACATCAGTGTTATCCGCATCATTCTCAGCAGTATTCACATCAGTGTTATCCGCATCATTCTCAGCAGTATTCACATCAGTGTTATCCGAGGTGTTGTCCTGAGTATTCACATCCGTGTTCTCACCAGTGTTCTCCGAGGTATTGTCCTCAGTATTCACATCCGTGTTATCCGAGGTGTTGTCCTCAGTATTCACATCCGTGTTATCCGCATCATTCTCAGCAGTATTCACATCAGTGTTATCCGAGGTGTTGTCCTCAGTATTCACATCAGTGTTATCCGCAGTGTTTACTTCGGTATTGTCTGCCGTGTTGTCATCAGTTGAATCGTCGGCTGCAACAGTAAAATCGACCGAATCAGTGGTCGCACCGTCAGTTGCGGTAACTGTGTAGTCACCAGGTTCAACGTCCTCGAACTGTGTGGTCCAAGAACCATCCGCTTCAGCGGTTACTTCGGAGGTTTGGTCTCCAAGTGTGACATCGAGAGTGGCGCCCGGCTCGGCAGTACCAGTCACAGGTACGGATGTCCCTGTGATGGTTTCGCCGTCACTGGGATCGGTGATTTGAACAGGCTCTGCTTCTTCTGCGACTGTGCCACGAACGGTTGATGAGGCGATATTGACCTGTGCCAGCTCTGTTGCAGGCAATAGCGTCACCTGAAGCGCACGCACCGTGGAGGTGCCTGGACCCAGGTCTCCTTCTTCAGGTTGTGCATTGACAGTCACTGCGACAACTTGGTTGACGACTCCGAGTACAGGACCTACAACCTCAGTAGCTAGTGGACCAGTAATGTCATCGACGACAGATTCAAGATCAGTCAGGACGTCCAAGGTTTCACCAAGCGTACCGCCCACAAGGTTGAATATCAGGTCACCAAGCTGGCTCTCCGAGCCTAGCCCCAACGCATCAAGGACAGGCCCGAGGAGGTTGCCAAGTAGGCCACCATTGATATCAATCGCGACAGTATTCTCAGCTTCACCACTCAATATATCTGCCAGATTCGCATTAAGCGTTATATCAATGGTACCCAGCGCCCCACCAAGAGCTTCCAATTCAACGTCGAGACCGAGTTCCGTCGCCTCGATTGTGTCCTGAAGGTTCGTAACGATCTCGGTGACAACATCGGTAACAGCTTGAGTGACACCATCGGTAATTGCCGCGATCACTTCACCGCTCAGCAATTCTGAGTTTGCCGGCATCTCGTTAAGGTTGGGCAGACTATCATCGGAAGCAAGGAGCGTTCTCAGATCAACGTTGACCGCGCCAGTGGTGAGATCAACTGTGACGCCGCTTGATTGACCGATGACCTCATCAGGCAGTAACGCAGATAGATCTGGAGCACGGAACGTAACGTCCGTGCTCAGGCTTGCCACGAGACCCAGGTCAAGACCTTGTGACAGTGCATTTTCTAGAGTCCCACCCAGGCCATTCAGAGTTCCCTGAAGACCATCAACAGTAGTTAACAAGGAGGTGTAGATATCGCCAACGGCAGGGCTCTCTAAGTTCAGAGTTGCTCCGGCCACCTGGTAATCAGATACAGCTTCGCCGCCTTCTAACTGCTCAATGTTTGAAGAGAGGGCACCGAGTTCGAGACTCAGGTCCGAGACAAGGCCTTCTGTACCAGCTGGCAGCAACGCATCAAGATTGAGTGAGGCGTCAGAAGGATATGAGTCAGAACCGCCTACAGCAATTGCGCCCTGGTCAGTTACAGCACCAGAAGCAGCGTATGCGTCACCGGAATCCTGAGCCTCGGCGTATTGGTTAACAGCTCCCAGCTGGATGACGCCGTTTTCGCCAAGCAACTGAAGACCATCGCCGAGATCGATGTTTAGTGCGTTTAGCACTTCTACACCCAGCGGGTTCGTCACTAGTGGATTTTCACCACTCGGGTTCTCTGCCAATGCGCCTTGAACTTCTGCAAGGTCATCAAGATTAACGCCTAGGGCTTGTCCGCCTAGGAATTTACCGAGCGCTTCGGAGTCATCGTCGGGCGCTGCAGCAGCAGGTGCTGCGCCGCCAACTGTCAGTCCAACGGTTGTAAGAATAGTAGTGGCGAGCGCGCCGGTGCGTTTCCAGAATCCGGTTGGTCGCCTTCGAGGTTTGTGAGTGTTGAGCCCTAAAGGTTCTTCAGGTGGAGTGTCCACAGAGGTCCTTCCGATTAGCAATATTGAACCGTTCAGGCATCCGTTGAGGATGCATGACGCGCTCTTCGACTAGGTCAGTCAACCGAGACGCGCGATCAGGCGGCGATGGATGCCAACCGGTCAGGTATGGCACATCACCACAAAGCAAGTTAGCACAATGACTCAGCAAAAACTCAGCAATTTCTAGGCTCGCAGACAGATTGAACCTTAAACAGTTTATCTACGATGCGATTGAATGAAGTGTGAAGCAAATGTTTCACGCGGTTTCTTTTCCGCGTTTTTAACCGCGCGCAGTCTCCTTCAGACCGAAGTAATCGAGGCATGAAAGCGACCCGTCGCGACAATATTCCAGACCTGGCGAGTGAAAGTCTTCCAGACTTGGCGTTCCCACAAATAATCACGGCGAGTTGCTACATCAGGCGGCCGTGCTCAAAGAATTAGCATCCCGATCTTTCAGCGCGGCGTTCGAACTGCGGGGTCACCGCATGTGCACCGAGTATCTCAAGCTCACCGGAAAGCTTTGCTGCCTGGGATGCTTGCGCGAGAATCGCTTCGCTCGTCCACGATGACACCGGGGTTCAAAAGGGCTGCCTGCGCAAGCGATCTCGAGCTGTCCATCACACGTGAAAGTTGCGGACGCCCGTATCGCGTGGAGTTCAAACCTCTCACCGGACACGATTGCGTTCGTCGCACCGTGCTGCCAGCTACCGCAGCGCACGCGACACTACCAAAGGTGATGACGAAATTCTGGCCGCGGATATCCAGCTGCTTGGCTCAGGCACGACAAAGCCCCTTCTTCCAGAAGAAGATCCAAATGAAGGGGCAAATGTGTTGGTGCCTCCGATGGGACTCGAACCCATAACACAGCGATTTTAAGTCGCTTGCCTCTACCTATTGGGCCACGGAGGCGCACTCGAACATTTAGAGTTTAGCGCATCAGGTACCGTTCGACACAAAATGCGAACCCGTAATACTCGAACGTGCATCACGGCCCACTGGTTTTCCCAGCGGACCGCGATAGTTGACTCTATTTAGGCGTCAGATGCTTCTTTTTTGACATCCATACGGTTTGGCAGGCGTTCTAGGCCGGCTGCTTCACGGAATGCGTTGTGTGGTGTTTCGAGTTCTTTGACTTGAGTGGTGTCTTTACCGAAGATGATTTCGTTGATCCAGCCGCCCAAGACGCGTGAGCTGCGCTCCAAGGATGGCATCGCGTAGTTGTGATAGAAGCGGTGTCCAAGCCATGCGGCAACACCGGAGAGTTCGATACCCAGTGGGTTCCCGACACCCTTACCTACGCCCATACCGGCAACTGTGCCCAGCGACTTGTGGTAGTACTCTTCAACTGCACCTTCACCGAAGCGAACTGCCATGAGGTTCTCGGCCAGGCGTGCTGCCTGACGTCCAGCGTGCTGCGCATTTGGTACACAGAAGCCACCTGGGCCGTCACCGGTCAGGTCTGGTACAGCGGCAACGTCGCCGGCTGCCCATGCACCTTCGGCCACGCCACCTTGACCGTCAGAAACCTGCAGGGTTGGGGTGACTTCGATGCGGCCGCGTTCTTCGACTGGGAAGTCGGTGGACTTGGCCAGTTTGTTCGCTGCAACACCTGCGGTCCATACCAAGGTGTCGGCATAGAAGGAGCCAGCGTCGGACTGGTCTGACATGTTGACCAGTTTCAGGTGGTTATCAACGGCGGAGGAGAGCGAGGTGTTCAACAGCACCTCGATACCGCGGGCACGGAATTCTTCTACAACGGCTTCGGCTTGTTCTTCGGTGACCTCTGGCATGATGCGGCCCATTGCTTCGATGAGTACAACGCGTGCATCGGATTGTGCCAGACGTGGGTTCTTGGAGATTGCGGTGCGCACGAGGTCTTCGATTTCACCGATCAGCTCGGCACCGGCGAAGCCACCACCGACGACAACGAAGGTCATGGCGCGACGACGCTCGTCTGCATCCGTCATGAGTGCAGCGGATTCGATGCGCTCCAGAATTTGGTTGCGCAGCGAGACGGCTTCTTCAATACGCTTCAGACCGATGCCTGCTTCGCCGAGGCCTTCAATTGGGAACACGCGGCTGTCAGCACCGGCGGTGACGACAACATCTTGGTATGGCAGATCGAAGGTCATACCTTCTGGGCCTTCGATGGTCGCCGTTTTACCGGCGTGCTTGATTTCAACCACTTTGCCCTGGATGACTTCGGAGTGGCGCAGGTGGCTGCGCAGGTCGACCAGTGCGTGGCGAGCTTCGATCGAACCGCCGACGACTTCTGGCAGGAAGGGTTGGTAGGTCAAATACGAGTTTGGATCCACCACGGTGACGATGCCGCCACGATCGCGGATCTTTTTCTGTAGACGTTTGGCGACGTGATAACCGCCGTAACCACCGCCTACAACGAGAACACGGGGCTTAGGAGAAAGATGAGGAGTAATAGCCATACTGTCTACCTTAGTGGTCTTGAACGAACTTTGTGAAGTTTTTACCAAAGTCACGAATTACGCTGTGATGTTGCGCGTTTTCTGAGCATAAATATTGTGGTGGCAACCCCGCTAAGCAACAGCACACCGAAGCCAATAATCACGATGGGCTGCAGGATAGCGGGTTCTTCTTCGGGTGGTGCTGCTTCGGGCACCTCGGTTGGATAGTCGATGGGGCCGGCCGCTTCGCGTTCTTCTTCCTGGCCATCGGTCTCGTCGATTTCACCGCGTCGGTGCAGGGTGATCCATTCTTCCATGGAGCCCATCGGATTCTCACTGACCGTGTCAACATCGGCGGTCAGCGCCGCTTCAGCATCCATGATGCCACGCCCATACAGGTTGTCGTCACCGGCACTGCCGGTATCTTCGGCTGTGGCAAGGATGCGGTTGATGACCTGCGGGGCAGACAGATCTGGATTATCGGAACGAATGAGGGCCGCCAGTCCTGCGACAAGCGGTGAGGCTCCAGAAGTCCCTGACCACTGGGTGTAGTCATCGCCCGGCACGGCACCGATCAGTGGGTCAGCCGGTGCGGCGACCCCGATGGTAATACCCTGTGTTGAGGCGTCCCAGGAGGCGCTGCCGTCTTCTTCGAGTCCAGCGACTGTCAGCACGCCGGGGATGGTAGCGGGAGCACCGACCACATCGGAACCGGAGGCTCGGTTTCCTGCGGCCACGACGACCACGACGTCGTTCTGCTCGGCATGGAGGAACGCGTCGTCCCACGAGGTTGGCCAGTCTTGTGCTTGGGAGGCCAGCGAGATGTTAATGACGTCTGCGCCATTATCCACCAGCCAGGTCACACCGTTGGCAATTTGTTCATCAACTGATGGCACGCCTTCTACGGTGTCATCCAGTAGGACCGAAACCGAGAGCAGCTCAACTTCTGGCGCGGTACCAAGCACTCCGTCGGTGCCGTACTCGTCGACGGGTGCGACCTCTTCTGGCTCTTCGCTTGGCTCATCACTGGCTTCGTCGTCGGTGTTCTCATCATCTGAGTCCTCGTCGGCGTCCTCGTCCTCGGAGTCGTCTTCGTCCTCTTCGGTTTCGGGTGGGTCTCCGTGACCGTGCCCCGCAATAAGCGAGGCGACCTGGGTGCCGTGGGTCGGATCCGGGCCCATCGGTGTGGTGCCATCGGCTTCTCCGGTGCCCGAGGCATCGTAACCACCGACCACTTGTCCATCGAGATCCTGGTGTGTGCTGTCGACACCAGTGTCGATGATGCCTACGGTGACGTCTTCGCCACGGGAGGTCTCCCAGGCGGTGGTGAAGCCGTAGTCATCTAACCAGTATTGGTCATCGCGCCATTGGTCAGCCGCTGCAGGCGTCGCGAGCAGGGCCGTCAGCGCAATACCGGTGAGCCCGGCAAGTGCTTGTTTGTACATGATTACCTTAGAAGTGACAGTGCGATGCCGTCGAGAATATCTTTTTCGCTGGTGATGGCTCGTGTCACGGTGTTGTTCGTGGCCGCCCGGATGTGGTCGAGCAGTTGCGCCCAAATGACCGCACCGGCACCGATCACATCGACGCGCCCTTCGTGCATGAAACCGTATTGGCTGCGTTCTGCTCGCGTCTGACCGATGATGGTCTTCGCGGTGTCGGCAATCTGGTCGATGTCGAGTTCTGCGCCGTGGATGGCCGTTGGATCATAGGCATCCAGCTGCAGTGCTGCTGCAGTGATGGTCGTAATGGTCCCGGCTACGCCGACGACTGCATCCAAGGTCGTGAAGTCGAAGGCTTGCGGATCGAGTTCACCAAGGCGTTGCGCGAACTCGTCGTGGGCCGCGGCGAGCTGGTCTTTGGTTGGCGGATCATCGAATTGGTATCGCTCGTGGAAGCGCACACATCCCACATCCATGGAGGTTTGGGCGCTAATCGTCGCCGCACCGTCGGCGGGGTCAATGGTGCCCAGCACGATCTCGGTCGAGCCGCCGCCTAGGTCGACGACGGCAACGTTGATCGGCCGGTCCCAGCGCGAGGTATCTAGCGCGGAGGCTGCCCCGGCGAAGGTGAGTTCTGCTTCGGTGACCCCAGTGACAACTTCCGGTGTGGCGTGGAGCCGTTGGCGAATGCCCGCGACAAATTCGTCCCGGTTGGAGACATCACGCGATGCCGAGGTGGCGATAAATCGCGTCGGATGGGCGCCGTGCCGGGTGATTTCACGAGCGTAGTCATCGACTGCAGCAAAAGTGCGTTCAAGAGCCTCGGGGGCGAATTCCCCGGTCTGATCGACACCTTGGCCCAATCGGACGATGCGCATATCGCGGTGCAGCTCTTCGACCCCGTGCTCGGTGTCCTTCGCGATGAGTAAGCGGATGGAGTTGGTGCCCGCATCGATGGCGGCCACCGGTCCGGTCCCGGCCTCGTCGTATTGGATCGGGTTGGTTTGGCCCGACCGGCGCAGGCGCTTCGTGTGTCGCGAGAGGTCTTTTTGTGGGGCGTCACCGGTGGTGTCCCAGGCGCCTTCACACCGGCACACGGCGGGATCAAAGTCTTCGCGCATGGCGTCCAGGGCTTCATCCCCCAGCGGGTTGGCGCCGCGCCCTTCGGCCAGCGCATGCCCGACGAGCACATGGATGCATTTCACCCGCTCTGGCATCCCGCCGGCGGTAATCCCTGCGATTTCGGGGACCGGGCCCACTCCGGCCTCTTCACCGATGCGTGCCCGTGCACCCAGATATTGTTCGTGGGCCTGGCGGTAAGCGGCAGCCAGGGCCTCGTCTTCGGTCAGCCGTTGGGTCATCTCGTCCATGACGCCAGCATTTTCTAACCGTGATGCGGCGGCGGTGGCGTGTGGGTGCGACAGATAAAACGTGGTGGGAAAGGGGATGCCGTTACTCAGTCTGGGTGCTGTGGTCACCACCAGCGGGTTGCCGCACACGCAGCGCGCCCCGATTTCTACGACATCGCGGACGGGTCGGCCCAGTTGCCTCGACAGGGTATCAAGATCTTGGGCGGTTGGGTGTTTTTGATTGGTCACGTACTTCCTTTATTCCTGACCGGATGACAATACTGAGCCCCACAGGCGATCAGCCCAGCCCATTTCGACATGTTCATCAAGCGCAGCGACACCGGGTTCGGGAGCCAGGGTGTTTTCGTCGTCTTCATCGATGACCATGTACTTCCGCTCCCCCGGCATGACCATGTTAAATCGTTCGCGGGCCTGCTGTTCTACATAGGCGGGGTCTTCCCAGCGTTGTAGCTGGGTTTCTAATTCTTCCTGGCGCTCGTTTTCGCCTGCTAGCTGCTGTTGCGCGTGAGTAATGTCAGATTGTTGTTCTAACAACATCTGTAACGGCTGAGCCATGATGAGTGCGGCGATGAACAGCACGGCTAGTAGCGCAACGGTGCGTCCGGAGAACTGTCGTGCCGGTTCCGGATCGTCCTCAAATGAGGCGGCACGGTCTTGACGATCCCAGATGTCATCGTCGATACGTTTGGTGTTGCGGTTTTTCGGTTTCTTATCCGTCTGTTGTGCTGTGCGCAGCAGTTTCTCACGCATTTTCGACCGCGGCGCAGGCTGCACGTCTTCATCGTCAGGGGCTGGATCTGCTGCTCGACGCTTGCCCGGCTTGCTTGATGTTTCCTTGGTGGCAGCCGGCTTGTCTTTTTTCCCCGCTGCTCGTTCGGCAGGTGTCTTGGCAGCAGACGGTTTGTTGATGCTGGTGACGGGCGCTGGGGCATCGGTGATCACAACATCGTCGTCGTGCTCATCTTTTGGCGGTGGCGCACTTTTGGGCATGCGCGGCTTCTTTACCACGTTGTCGTCACCTCCCGGCAGCCTCGTGCAGTCTCTCTAGTGTAAAGGCCACCCGGGTGGCTTTCCGTGTTCCAACACCGTTTTCGCGTGCATTCTCAGCCAGTATTCAGAATCTGAAACGCCGCTGACACACCAACACCGCGGCCGGTTCGTGCGCAGCCGCGGTGTGTGGGTGGCGTCTTGCGTTAGTTGGTCAGGCGAGGAAACGCACCGGCGCCGGCGTAGCGTGCTTGGTCGCCGAGTTCTTCTTCAATGCGCAACAGCTGGTTGTACTTGGCAACCCGGTCCGAACGTGCTGGCGCACCGGTTTTGATCTGACCGGCGTTGGTCGCAACCGACAGGTCAGCGATGAAGGTGTCTTCTGTTTCGCCAGAGCGATGCGAGATCACACAGGCAAACGTGTGCGCCTGCGCCAGGCGAATGGTTTCGAATGTCTCGGTCATGGTGCCAATCTGGTTGACCTTGACCAACACCGAGTTGCCGGCCTTCTCATCGATGCCGCGCTGCAGGCGGGTGACATTGGTGACATAGAGGTCATCGCCCACTAGTTGGACGGTGTCGCCCAGTTTGGCGGTCAGTTGACTCCAGCCGTCCCAGTCTTGCTCGTCGAGTGGGTCTTCGATGGAGATGATTGGGAAGTCGGCTACCAGCTGCGCGTAGTAGTCGATCATCGCCGCAGCATCGCGCTGTTCACCTTCGAAGTTGTATGCACCATCGGTGTAGAACTCAGAGGACGCCACGTCCAAGCCCAGTGCGATGTCTTCACCGGCGGTGTAACCGGCTTTTTCAATGGCTTCCACGATGACTTCCAGCGCCTGACGGTTGGAACCAAGCTCTGGTGCGAAGCCGCCTTCGTCACCCAGCCCGGTGCCCAGGTTGTTTGCTTTCAGCACGGACTTCAGGCTGTGGTAGACCTCGGTCCCCCAGCGCAGTGCTTCACCAAAGGATGCGGCGCCGATGGGTAGCACCATAAATTCTTGGATGTCGACGTTGGTGTCGGCGTGGGCACCACCGTTGAGAATGTTCATCATCGGCACCGGCAGCACATGCGCGTTGGCACCGCCGAGGTATTTGAACAGTGGCTGATCGGTCGACGCCGCGGCAGCGTTGGCTACGGCCATGGAGACGCCCAGGATGGCGTTTGCACCCAGTTGGGATTTGTTTTCGGTGCCGTCAAGATCCAACAGGATCTGGTCAACATCGCGCTGCGACGTACCGTCAACACCGTAGAGCGAATCGGCCACCAGATTGTTGACGGATTCGATTGCACCCAGCACACCTTTGCCCAGGTACCGGTCGCCATCGCCGTCACGACGTTCGACGGCTTCGAATTCACCGGTTGAGGCACCAGATGGCACAGCGGCGCGTCCCAATGATCCGTCGGTCAGCAGCACTTCAACCTCAACGGTTGGGTTGCCGCGCGAGTCCAAAATTTCACGAGCATGGATGGCGTCAATAAAGGCCATGAGTGCAATCTCCTTGAAAAAGTGTGTGGTCACCGTTTGGGTGCCTCCGACATACAGTCACGCCCTAGTGTAGCGATGATGCACCGCTTGCACCGTAAATATGCTTGTGATGGCACCCACGGCAAACAACAAGTCTAGGCCGGTGCCGCGGTACAAACGTAGACTGCAAAGATGATCTCAAAAGTCCTCAAGGTCGCAGGTGTCACGGCTGCGGCGGCAGCAGCTGTGCACGTGGTGGTCGCAGCATCCTTAGTGACACTCGATGGGATACTGCACCGCAACCGTGAGAAACGGCGCGCTCCGAATCCGGGCACGTTCCATACGCAGCTCGATGAGTCAGCCCTGAGTATTTACACCTCCGGTGACGAGCTCTACGACGACATGATCGAGGCGATCGATGCCGCACAACACTCCGTGCAGATGGAAGCCTATATATGGAAAGCAGATGCGGTGGGGCAGCGTTTCACGAACACGCTCAACGCGGCAGCCCAGCGTGGCGTCCGGGTTCATGTGCTCTATGACGGCTTTGCCAATCTGGTCGTACCCCGTCGCTTCTATCGACAGCTCTCCGAACAGATCCACGTCGTACGACTGCCGGTCATTGGTCGACGATTCTGGGAAGGTCCTTTGCGCCACACCGGGTTTAACCATTCCAAGGTCTTGGTTGTTGATGATCACATCGGGTTCGTCGGCGGCTACAACATCGGTTCACTGTATGCCACCCACTGGCGCGACACCCACGTCCGGGAAATCGGCCCGGGAGCGTGGGGAATGCAGCAGGCGATTGCCCGGCTGTGGAACGAGATACATACTCCCCGGAGGCTATCGGCTGGTCCCCACCACCGACCTGGCACCCCGAAGTCCGTGTTGAGGCCAACCTGCCGGCCCAGCTGATGTATCCCATCCGGCAGATGTACCTGGACGCCATCGATCGAGCACGTGACTCCATCTGGCTGACGACACCGTATTTCATCCCGGATCAACAGATCGTCAAAGCATTGATCAAGGCATCACACCGCGGCGTCGATGTGCGGGTCATGTTTCCCAAGGAATCCAATCACGTCGTGGCCGACTGGGTTTCACGAGGATTTTATGGCCAACTGCTGGATGCCGGGATCACCATTCTGCTTTATGCCACCTCCATGATCCATGCCAAAACCGCTACCATTGACGGCCAGTGGGCCACCGTGGGAACAGCCAACATCGACCGGCTCGCGCTGTCATATAATTATGAGACCAATGTGGAGGTCATTGACCCGCGCTTCGCCGCTGAGATAGAAAAAATCTTCCTTGCAGATTCCACACACTGCGAGACCCTCAGCTCGACACAGTGGCGTCAGAGACACCCCATGTCACGGGCAATAGAGCTCGCGCTCATGCCACTGAGACCGTGGCTCTAACGCACTTTGACCCCTGAACGGCACCGAAAGGATCCATCATGGACTCAACTCCGGCCAATCCATCAGCAGCAGAATCGCTACACTCCCTTTTGGCAAGTAACCATGAGATCTCCGAATTTCTCAACGAGCTGGCCAAGCTCGCGGCATCACAAGTCATTGGTGGGGAGAACGCGCTCTGCGGAATCCTCCTGAGCCGCAACAAGCGCACCACGGTTGTTGGCCACAGCAGCCAGTACGCCAAGCAGTTGGACGAGATCCAAGCTGGCTTTGACGAGGGGCCATGCTTGGAAGCACAGGCGACCCAGATGGTGCTGCAAGTATCTGATGCGCGTCACGAGACCCGCTGGCCCGACTACATGGCGACGGTCCGAGATTCAGAAATACGCAGTGTTTTAGCGGTCCCGCTCACGCTTGATGACAAAGCCACGGGGGCGCTGAACTTCTACGCCATCAACACCGGCACATTCGACGAAGAAAGCATTGCTCACGCCCAACGCTTTGCTTCGCTGGCATCACTCGCCGTAACCGTCGCGTTACGTATTGTGATCTCCGAAGAAGTGGCTCAAGACCGCCAGAAGGCCATGGAGTCCCGGACCGCAATTGATATCGCGGTCGGGGTCATCATGGCTCAAAAAGCGTGCAGCCAAGAAGAAGCATTTGACATCTTGACCGAGGTCTCCAGCCACCAAAACATTAAAGTCCGCGACCTGGCTCGCAACCTTGTCGCTTCGATCGGCAAGACCCAACCGACGACGGTCTTCGAAGAGTGACCGCTCCCCTACTTATGGCTTGGTGAACACGCAGACGGATTCCATGTGCTGGGTATCTGGGGCCAGGTCATAGACCTCTACCGAGTCCAGCACCCACCCGTGGTAGTTCAGCCTGCGGGTGTCGCGAGCCAACGAGGCCGGATCACTCGAGACATAGATGATCTTTTCGGGAGTTAGTTGATCAATACGACCCAACACTGCTTTGCCAGCACCTTTGCGATGCGGGCTCATCACTACCGTGTCCACCTGACGATCGTTGAGTCCACCCGCCGTGAAATCGGCCTCGGGCTTGCGGTGCCAACTGTTCATCACACGGTTGATGTTCCCGTGCAGCACAGTAGCCTGTGGAACCTCGCGTAGATTGATCGAAGCGTCCTGACTGGTAGCCACCCCGTCTTCCACCGCGAGCACTGCCCCGTCGGCACCGACTGCTTCAGCTAGGTACCGAGAGAAGAGACCAGATCCAGCATAGAGATCGGCGACCGTCTGACCGGGCTGGGCGTCGGCGGCTTGCATCACTGCGTCAACCAGGGTGACCGGGCCATCGCGATGCGCAGGCCAACGACCATGACCCGACACGCGGAAGCTGCGTGTGCCGAAGAGTTCAGAAGCGACATCTTCTGCCACCCAGCTCTGCCCGCGTACCTGAGTGACCTTAATCTTCCGGCCACCTTTACCCGCCGGTGCGGAGACGACGACCGAGACATGCTGAGGTAAACCAGATACTGCTTCTCGCCAGTTCTCGACGTGCGTTGCAAGCGTCTCTTTGCTGTTGACGACGTTGGAGCGCGGGATGATATTAATCAACGCATCGCGACCGTGAGCTGGCGTCGTAACCTCGATGCGCGCGGCACCTGAAAAATCGAGGCCCCATAATCCCAAGGCATCCAATTGAGGAACTGCCAGAGGAACATTGCGCACCACAACCGGATTCAGACCGCGGTGTACAGGCATGCACAGTCGGCCGACCGGCGAGACCACGAACGTGTTGCGAGTGCGCCAATCTAACCCGTGGGCGCCGTCGGCTTCCACACCCTCAACCGAGATTTCCATATCGTCAACATTTTGCTTGCCGACGCGCACCATGGTGTCTCTGAAGACGTTAGCTTTGAGTCGCCTCTGGTATTCCAAAACAATATGACCGTATTCGGCTCCACTGACGGGTTCGCGTCCAAACGAGTGGGCCCGCAGCGAGTCTGCAATCTTCCACTGATGCGAACGACGAAACTCCGAGGCCCGGATAACTTCGACGGTATCGGCGAGCAAGAAGCGCTCTGATGGGCCGGTTTCGGTCAGTTGTGCGACAACAATTTCGCCCGGGATGGCGTGCCGTACAAAGACTGCGCGATCATCATGCTGGGCAACACAGTGACCGCCGTGGGCCATCGGGCCGACTTCCACGGTAAATTGCACCGGTTCTTGAGCTGGGTTTTGAGCATCAGCTGGTTCAGGCTGAGCGGCTGGGTTCATGGTATTTGTCATTTTGCTCCCTCGCGTAGGTACTCAACCCGCAGCGTATTCTGTGGCTCAATGATGCTGATGGCTGGCAGTGCAGTCTCAGCCTGGTAGTGGGAAACATAACGCTCAAGGCGCTGAACCCCACCGGTTTCAAGGTGCGCTACTTCCAGCAAATCGACGGTGACACTTGGGCATCCCGCAAGTGCCAACGCTGGATCAAGTATGTCGAAAAGAGAGGGGCAAGTCTCAGCCGTCAAACTACCCTTAGCTTTCACTAAAACTGGCCCTGGCAGTACATCTGCCTCCATGTGGACACTCAGTGTGTGCTCCACGATCCCTCCTTAAAAGCGGTATCGAATGAGCTCACTGCTGAACCAAGGTCAACTCTAGCGTAAAAACTAGAAAACGCAGAGTCAGGCGTCATTTCCCATTATTTTGAGGGCTTCATGGCATGCTTCCAAGCAATAGACGCGCGGCCTCGCGCGTGGATCTACAAAGGCTGGTGTGATTCGGTCAGAACTGACACCATGTCTGTATGAAGCGGAAACTCATTTTTGGACTTGCTCTCGTGCTGGCACTGACCGGCATTACGCTGGGCATACTGGTTGTCGTGACCGCCCACGACAGTGCGAATAATCTCAGCCCGCTCGCCGCCTCGGCATCGATGGGCGCGGTGCTGTTAATATTGGTCTATTCCCGACTCCGCAAGGCAGACCAGGCTGACCGCGAGTGACCGCGACATGCACGAAATCGAGCAATAAGCTCAGGTGGCGCACCTCGGGATGTACATGAGTTCGCGGAGACACCCTCAGATTTAGCGCGCACAGACTGCCTACCCCAGATAACAAAACACGAACTATTTCACTCTCATCGATTGTGGCAGCCCTCAAGATCACCTCTTGTTTTTCCAATGCGGAAACTCTAGACTTTCCATAACGGAAAGGGGACATCTTGGGTGGTCAAAACTCATGGTCTGAGGATTTCAACGCAGATAACGCGCTCACTGAGATTGAGCGAACGTCGGAAGGTATGGCCAGATCAACTGAAGTGCCCCCGATCTTGACGATTCTCTTCGTCGCATTGATCGCCACGATTTTCACACTATTGAATGTTGTTTCGTGGATCGGGATTCTAGGCCTCGCGTCGTTGGCAATCCCAATAGTGATTTGGTACTACTTCCTCATGAAAACGCGGCCGAAACCACGCACTGTGTTCAAACCTTCAGGGCCATATGTCGGATACTTCGCACTGATGATGATCACTGTGTATGCCGCCAGATTGTGGGAGCTAGGATCCGTAACCGAAGGCGCCCTGAAATGGCTGGCCTTATTCGGGGTATTGTGGTTCTGTGTCTCTCGTATGCAACACGAGGTCGTGAAGACCCGGGTAAAGGAAGCCAATGAGCGCCCAATCTAATGCGGGAGCATTCAATGAGCTGATCCATGCCCCGATGCGTTTACGGATCTGTGCCAGCCTTTCGCCACTTATGTGGGCCGAATTCGCTCAATTGCGTGACTCGCTAGACGTGGCAGACTCTGTGTTGAGTAAACATCTCAAGCAGCTCTCAGACGCAGGCTACGTCAGCACCCACCGGTTCCTAAAAGGCGGTCGAAACCATACTCGGGTTGCCCTGACGGCGAGTGGCCGTCAAGCCTACGTCCAACATGTCAACGCGCTACGCCAACTGACCGAAGAAAGGTGAGACATTGAACAGCAACGATATGGCGCTGACACTCCGAGCCACGGAACTTGTCGTAGCGTCACAATTCGGCTCGACGTCCATGTTGCAACGGAAACTCGGCGTCGGTCATGCCAAAGCCGAGTGGATCATGCGCCACTTGGAGTCCTATGGGATTGTGGGACACGCCCTGGAAAACACGACGCGCGACGTGCTTATCCTCACCGACAGATTAACGAGCACGCTTGATCGTCTCAAACGTGAGGACGATCCACCACACACTGACTAACTGGCCTGACGAATCTCACCCATCGGACTCGAGTCGGCCTGACATGCGCGCCCGCATGGCACGGCTGGCAACATTGAGCCCGATAATCTCGACGTGCTTGTCGTAGTGGTGATACTTGAGCATGACAGAATCGAGCGCTGCGATGGTCGAGGCATCCCAGAGGTGCGACTGCGACAGATCAATGACGATATGTTGTGGATCCGCTGCGTAGTCGAACAACGTGTAGAGATCATTCGACGACGCAAAGAACAGTTCACCGGTCACTGTATAGCGTGCCACCCCATCGTCGCCTTCACCCGCGACGGTCCGTGAGACTTTCGTAAACCGTGACACGCGCTGTGCAAACATAATCATCGCCGTCAGCACACCCAGCACCACACCGATAGCCAGGTTATTGGTGGCCACCGTACCCACGACCGTGACGATCATGACCGCGGTTTCGGATTTTGGCATGAACCCCAAGGTCGAGGGGCGAATCGAATGCCAATCGAACGTCGTAATCGACACGAATATCATCACCGCCACGAGAGCACCCATGGGCATCATCGCGACAATATCGCCCAGGCTCACCGACAGCACGAGAATCATCACGCCGGCCACAAAAGTAGAAATACGCGTCCTCGCACCGGAGGCTTTGACGTTAATCATCGTCTGGCCGACCATGGCGCAACCGCCCATACCGCCAAAGAAACCGGTAATCATGTTGGCGACACCTTGGCCCCATGATTCACGCGTCTTATTGGAGTGCGTATCGGTGACATCGTCGACGAGCTTTGCCGTCATCAACGATTCCAACAGCCCGACCACGGCCATCCCAAGCGCATAGGGCGCAATGATCTGCAACGTCTCCAGGTTCAGGGGCACATCCGGGATGAACAGGGTTGGTAGCGAATCCGGCAACTGGCCCTTATCACCGACGGTAGGTACGTCTAAGGCAAAGACCACGGCCACCAGCGTCAAAATCACGATGGCGACCAGGGGTGCCGGGATCGCCGTGGTGATTTTTGGCAGCAGGAAAATAATGACCAAACCAGCCGCGACCATCGGATAGACGAGCCAGGGCACACCGATCAGATCCGGTAGCTGTGAGGTAAAAATGAGAATCGCTAAGGCATTGACGAAGCCGATCATGACTGATCGCGGGATAAAACGCATTAACTTCGCAACACCCAGCACGGCCATGAGTACTTGCAAGACTCCAGCGAGAATGACTGCTGCAATGAAGTAGTCCATGCCGTGTGATTCCACCAGCGGCGCAATCACCAGCGCGGTGGCGGCCGTAGCCGCAGAAATCATGGCCGGACGTCCACCCACAAAGGCGATGGATACGGCCATGGTAAACGACGCAAAGAGTCCGATGGCCGGGTCGACCCCTGCGATCAGCGAAAACGCGATAGCCTCCGGGATCAGCGCCAGTGCAACGACGAGGCCGGCCAGTATTTCGGTTTTCAGTAGGCGTGGAGATTTGAGGGTATGCCACACTGATTGGCGTATTTCGGGCGCTATGTCGGGCGCCTCGTGAATCGTGACGGACAACGAGGGACTCCTATCGGACGTGATGCACCCCGGTCATTGGGTGAAATCGAGCAACACCACGAAACCCTACCCTAACGTAAGGGTAGAGTCACAACCCTTACGATAGGCGTTTGAGTACGTCGATGAGTTCATCGGCTTGGCGCAGTTTTCTCGCCATTTTGTCACGGGAGGCTTGAGCCCGGGCCAGATAATCTGCCAATTGGCTTTGATCCTCCGCGCCTTCGATGAGCCGCAGTATCTCGGCGGTTTCCTCCAGGCTGAACCCAAGTGGGGTAATCCAACGCACGTAGTTAAGGCGCGTGACATCCTCAGCGGTATACAAACGGAAGCCACCGTCGGATCGACCCGAAGGCGGCACAAGCCCTACTTGGTCATAGTGCCGGATCGTCCGGATCGATAGCTGGGTTCGTTCCGCCACTTCCCCGATCTGCATCGTGTCGGCGTTCATATCCGCTACCACGCGTCTCCTCCACCAATAGATGAGCGCACATGTCTTTATGCTGCACGCTTCCGACTATTGTACTGTCGTGCAATGAGCACGTCGCCCGGCGGGAAACAGTGCGTCTCGGCCGACGCCGGGTAGACCGCCCGCCATAACGCCTGACTATTGGGCGGTATTATCCGAGCTGACGCGTATATTGCCGCAGTTCGGCTTCCAGATCGATATCGTTCGCCCTGGCGGCTCGCACCAATTCGAAGAGCTGGGCCCCGACATCGTCGGCGGTCACATCTACGGAGCACGCCGTGGCGGTGGGCTGGTTACCGAAGGGATCGATCGTTTGCCGCCCGGCACGGTCAACAATCTTTGCGGCCGCTGCGAGCGCAGGCAGCCCCGGTGGCAGATCATATATCGATGAGGTTACCGCTTCCGTAGCAGAACTCTCGGCGGCTTTTTCGGCCTGTTTGATCTGTTCCCAGTTCTTTTCGACCTGGTCCACCGTGATCGCGCCCAGTTGTTCTTCAGACAGCAACAGTCCGTCGGCATCAAAGACGTGTGGATTACGACGGATCATTTTTTCACTGATCGCATCGGCCACCGAGGCGACGTCGAATGCCCCGGCCTGTTCCGCGATCGCCGAGTGCAGCGTCACCTGGAACAGCACATCGCCGAGTTCTTTGCGGAACTCGTCGTACGTGCCATCTTCCACAGCGCTCGCATCCCATCGATCAGCTGGGATCGATTCGATGACTTCCACGGCCTCGTAGGCTTCTTCGATGAGGTACTCGGTCAGCTGGTGGTGTGTCAGGTTCTGGGTCCACGGGCAGTATGTCCGCAGCTGTGCAGTGATCCAGACGAGGCGTTGTAGCCCTTGGGTCTCTTGCATCGAAGGACTAGTCCTCATCCTCATCGTCTTCGAACTCTACGAAGAGAACGGGAGCATTTGGGTCGTCTTCATCGTGAACGCCGGCGATGGTATCCATCCAAGAGAACTCAATAAATTCGCGCAGCTGATCGCGCGCGTATTCCGTCTGAAAGGCACCCTTAACCGCGTTGAGCTGGAATTCCAACAGGTCAATCATGGTGTAACCGTAGACGGCAGCCAAGTTGTAGAGCTCATCGGTCAGTGACACACCCGAGATGAGTCGGTTATCCGGGTTCACGGTCACGGCAAACCCGGATCGATACAACAGGTCGAACGGGTGGTTTTCTAAGGGTGCGTCTTCTGGTCCGGCTTCGACAGCCGCGGTCTGCAGATTTGAGGTTGGGCACAGTTCCAGCACCGTGTTGTTATACAGCGTGCGGTTGGCGACGTCGCCCCAGACCAAAATCTCCTGGTCATCGTCGAGTTCGACGCGAGCAATGTCTTCGGTCATCTTCACACCGTGTCCCAAACGCAGGGCACGGCCCGAGGTCAGTGCACCGGCGATGGAGTCGATGCCATCGGCTTCACCGGCGTGAATGGTGATGGGCACGAAGCATTCATCCAACCAAGCAAACACGTCGGCGAAATTGGTGGCCGGGTACCCGAGCTCTGGTCCAGCGATATCAAAGGCCACTACCGAACCGTGGGGTCGATGACGGTGGGTGAGCTCTGCGATTTCTTGGGCGTTTTCTGCAGAGTTCTGCCGCATGGCACACAGGATTTGGTGCACCTGGAGCCCGCCGTCTTGCTCCTGCATGGCACGTTCGAGTCCTGCGGTTACGGCCTCGACGGTCTCATCGAGGCTGAGTCCGGCACGGGTGTGCTGCTCTGGGGCCCAGCGTACTTCGCCGTACACGACACCGTCGGCGACCAGATCCATCGCGAATTCATAGGCGATACGTTCCAGCGCGGGTGCCGTTTGCATCACGGCCAGGGTGTGCTCGAACATTTCGAGGTATGTGGGCAGCGACCCGGCGTTGGCGGCTTCGGCGAACCAATTGGCGAGCTCGGGCTCGGTGTCAGCTGGTAGTTCGTGCCCGACGTCTTTGGCGAGTTCCAGAATGGTCGCCGGACGAAGGCCCCCATCGAGATGGTCATGCAGTGCGATCTTGGGAAGGGCTGCGAGATCGAGGTCAAACGGATCGAGGATCAACTCGTCTTGGGCGGCGGTGGATTCAGTGTCTGTGGATTCCTGTTTCATCACGCGTCCGAGTCTAGGCCAGTTTCATCGTCGAGGGCATCTTGTGTGGAACCTTTGTCCATCCGATACCGCATATATTTCTTAATACCCCGGTCTATCAAGAACCCCAGGATGGCAGCCAGTACGAGTGCCAGCGCAATTTGGAGCACGGTATTGTCGAGCCACCCGGAGGTAAAATAGCCGATGGCAATGGAATACGCCGCCCAGATGGCTGCTGAGACAAAGTCCAGGCTCATGAATTTGATGACGCGCATGCGGGTCGCCCCGGCGATGAAGTTCACCGCGACCCGTCCCCCGGGGATGTGACGGGCGGTAATCACGACCAGTGCGCCGGAGTGTTTCAGCGTTTGTTGGACTCCGCCGATGGCCCTCACGACCGAGCGGGTACGCATCCACCGAAATCGCCTCACGCCGATGGTTCGTCCCAACCAGTAGGCGATTTGGTCACCAATGAAGGCCCCGAACCAGCCCATGAAGAAGATGGTGACGAGGCTGACGTCTTGGCCCCTATCAGCGATCGAGGCTAACGCGACCAGCACGGACTCGGAGGGGACGACTGGAAAGAACCCGTCGATCAGGCTGAGCAGAAAGACGGCCAGGGGCATCCACCATGCCTCGGCTGCCCCGAGGATGATCTCTTCAATAAAGTCCAGCAAGTTCGTCTTCCCTACGGTGTGTTAGCTGATGACATCAACGATGAGGCGTGGTGCGGTAAAAGCCTGTCCGGTCTGGATGGCATTCTGCAGGATCTGCGCGGACGTTTCAAAACGCTCGGGTGTTTCGGTGTACAGCGTGCCCAGCGGGTCACCGGCGTGGACCGTGTCACCGGGTTTGGCATACAGTCGGATCCCGGCGGTGGCTTGCACAGCTTGACCTTGATACTGTCGCCCGGCCCCGATTCGCCATGCGGCTTCGCCGACCGCTCGGGCGTCCATGCTGGTCACCACACCGGTGTGTTCGGCCACCACGGTGTGCGAATGGCTCGGGGTCGGCAGCGGCACATCCGGATCACCGTATTGCGCTGTGACCATTGCGCGCCACGCGTCCATGGCTTTGCCATTGGCCAGGTGGTCTGCGGGATCGGCGTCGATACCGGCGCCTGTCAGCATGTGTTGAGCTAGGGTCACGGTGAGTTCGACGACGTCGGCGGGGCCACCACCGGCCAGCACCTCAAGGGTTTCTTCAACCTCAATGGCGTTGCCGACCGTATAGCCCAGCGGTGTGTCCATGCGGGTGAGTACCGCGGTGGTATTGACGCCGTGCGCTTGCCCCAGCCACACCATTTTCTGGGCGAGTTGACGGGCTTGTGCTTCGTCTTGCATGAACGCACCGGTACCGGTCTTGACATCCAAAACCAACGTATCGGTGCCTTCGGCGAGCTTTTTGGACATGATCGATGACGCAATGAGCGGCATACTGTCCACGGTTCCGGTCACATCGCGCAGGGCATAGATTTTCTTATCTGCCGGTGCTAACTGGGCTGTGGGAGCACAGATGACCCCACCCGGATCCAACAGTTGGGCTCGGATCTGTGCCTCGGTGAGATCGACGCGGAACCCGGGGATGGCTTCAAGTTTGTCGAGTGTGCCACCGGTGTGGCCCAACCCTCGACCGGAGAGTTGGGGTACCGCCACCCCGTAGGAGGCGACCAACGGGGTCAGCGGCAACGTAATCTTGTCGCCCACTCCCCCGGTCGAATGTTTATCGGCGGTCGGTTTCCCCAGATCCGAAAAGCTCAGCGTCGTGCCCGAGTTGAGCATTGCGGTGGTCAACGCGAGCAGTTCGTCATCGTTGAGCCCCTGGAAGTAGATCGCCATCGCCAATGCGGCGAATTGCTCATCGGAGACGTCACCGGCGGTATAGGCATTGACCATCCAACTGATGTGCTGCGTGGTGAGCTGGTGTCCGTTGCGTTTCGCGGTGATGATGTCGACGGCGGTGTGCATCAGGTCTCCTGCAGGTTGTCGGGGCCAAATGCCAGCGGCAACAAATCATGCAGTGTCACCGGCCCGTTGGCGGTGGCGATCGAGAGCTCAGGCGGTGCGTGTTCGAACAGCAGCTGCCGGCAGCGGCCACACGGGGTGATGTATGCACCGGCACCGTTGAGACACACCAGGTGCGTCAGCGCGGTGCCGTGCTGCATTCGCCATGACGAGATGAGCGAGCATTCGGCACACAGGGTGACACCGTAGGCCGCGTTTTCGATGTTGACCCCGGTGTGGATGGTCCCGGCATCGTCCAGCGCCGCGGCAGCCACCGGGTGATTCGAGTACGGGGCGTAGGCACGTGGCAGTACCTCGAGCGCGGCGGCGTGGAGTCGGGCGTGCGGGTCGTGCGGGTCCATCACGCGGCTCCGGTCAGTGCGCGCAGTGCCGCCTGGGTGAAGATTTGGATGCCCACCCCGATGGCGCGTTCATCGGGGTTGTAGTCGCCCTGGTGCAGGTCGTAGGAGGGGCCCGAGGGCGTGCGGGTGCCGAGTCGCAGCATGGATCCGGGTATCTTTTGCGTCATCCAGGCAAAGTCTTCGCCGCCCATTGATTGTTCGGCAAGCTCGATGGTGCGTGAACCCAGTTCGAACCGGGTGGCGTCTTCGATCAGGTCGGTTTCGGCCTCGTTGTTGACCACCGGCGGCACGCCGCGCACGTGTTCGAGTTCGACTTTGACGCCGTACGGTGCCGCGACCTGGCCGATGATCTCATCGAGGAGGTGCCCCGCCGATTCCCATGCGTCGGCATCCAATGACCGGAAGGTGCCCGACAGCTGCCCGGTGGCGGGGATCGCATTGGGCGCGTGACCGGCTTGAATATGCCCCCAGGTCAGTTGCACTCCGGATCGCACATCGACGCGACGCGACAGGATGGCCGGCACCTGGGCAGCAATCTGTGACAGGGCGAACACGACGTCCTGGGTGTGCTGGGGCCGGGAGGTATGGCCGCCGCTGCCGGTCAGCGTGACGCGCAGCGTATCAGTGGCCGAGGTGATGGCTCCGATGCGGGTGCCGATGGTGCCCACATCGAAACTCGGGTCAGTGTGCAGCCCAATAATCCGTGGCACATCATCCAGCAGCCCCTGACGAATCACCTCGAGCGATCCGCCGGGCAACACTTCTTCAGCCGGCTGGAAGATGATGCGCACCCGGCCGGTCAGCACAAAGTCGTCTACCGAAACATCCGCCTGGCCGGTCAACAGTCGCTGCAGGGTCACCGCGGCGCCCACTGCGACCGCCGTATGGATGTCGTGGCCGCACGCGTGGGCAATCCCGTCGTGGATGGAGGCGTAGGCCAGCCCGGTGGATTCTTGGACCGGCAGCGCGTCAATATCGGCACGAATGCCCAGCACGACGGGGCCTGAGCCGACATCTACCCAGGCACCGGTAGTTCCTTCGAGCCGGTTGGCTTGCAGTCCATAGCGTTGCAATGTGGCGATGATCTGCTCGGTTGTGCGGTGCTCGCGAAAGGCTAGCTCGGGGTGCTGGTGTAGATCCCGACGCAACGCCACGGTCGCATCGAGTACCTGACGGACCGCCGAGGCAATGCGTGGCAGCCCCGGATCGTCGCGGACGGGCTGTTGGTCAGAGTGCGCAAGGTTTTGTGGCGAATCGGTCACAGGACATCATCATCCCCGTGGGCTTTGATTGATTCCACGGCGTGTTTGACGGATTGTGCGTGCTCGGTGGTGGTCACCAACAGCGCGTCGGGAGTGTCGACCACCACGATGTCTTCGACCCCGATCAGGGCGATGACCCGTGAGGTATCGGTCACCACTACACCATTGGCGTCATCGGCATATACCCGTGGGGTTTCGCCGATGACGGTGACACCGGATTCATCGGCTGCCGGGTTCAAACGCGCAATCGCGGCGAAGTCGCCCACGTCGTCCCAAATAAAGTCTCCGGGGATGACGGCCACATCGCCGGCCTCGGCTGCTGGTTCAGCGACCGCGTAATCAATGGCGATTTTCGGCAGACCAGGCCAAATCTCCGCCATGGCTTGTTCCGCCTGACCGGCCTCGGTGGCCTTGGCGATCGCGGTCACGCCGTCATAGAGTTCTGGCTCGTTGGCCTGCAGGTGTTGCAGCAGCAGTTTTACAGGCGCCACGAACATGCCCGCGTTCCAAAAATGTTTGCCCGACTCCACGTAACGTTGCGCTACCTCGGCCGCTGGCTTTTCCACGAATTTGTCGACTTTATATGCCGACGGCGCCCCATCGATCATCAGTTTTTCGCCCTGGCGGATGTAACCAAAACCCGTCGAAGGGTAGGTGGGTTTAATGCCGATGGTCACAATCTTGTGCGTGGCGGCCGTGGCGATGGCTTCGACCACCGAGGCGCGAAACACGTCATCGGGGCCAATGACCTGGTCGGCCGCAAACGACCCCATGATCGCTTCGGGGTCACGTTCATACAGCAACGCGGCAGCCAGCCCGATAGCTGCCCCCGAATCTTTCGGTTCGGGCTCCAGGATGACGTTGTCCTGGGCCACGGCGGAAAGTTGGTCACACACTGCGTCGCGATGGGCTTCGCCCGTCACAACCATCACCTTGTCGCCCGCGATCGGATGCAGCCGGTCATACGTGGCACGAATGAGGGTCTGACCTGAGCCGGTGAGGTCATGCAAAAACTTTGGGGCGGCCGCACGTGATAATGGCCACAGTCGGGTTCCGACGCCGCCGGCCGGGACCACGGCCCAAAAACGGTCAAGCTCCGGAATATGAGATGATGAAAACTGCTGTTGGTTCACCCAAACTACTGTATTGCAGATCTCTGACAACTTACTGAAGTTACCGATAGCGCAAAGTACAGTGTCGTATTAACGTTTCGCTCACGAGTTAGTATTAGCCTAGTGCTAAGGACGCAACTCGCACCGGCGCTGAAAGAGTGACTGAAAAATACGGTCTAGGCGCCACCCTGCGTACTTTTGGAGGTTTCATAATGTCTACTGCGACAACCGCGCAGCAGTCTCCTCCTGCCGAAAAGAAATCCGGCAGAGGGACACTGTATCGCGGAAAAGAAGGTATGTGGTCCTGGGTGGCCCACCGCATCACCGGCGTGGTGATTTTCTTATTCTTATTGGTCCACGTGCTCGATACCGCACTGGTCCGCGTGTCCCCCGAAGCCTATGACGCCGTCATCGGTACCTATAAGAACTGGTACATGGCCATCGGTGAAGCTGGACTCGTCGGCGCAGTGGTCTATCACGCATTTAACGGCATCCGCGTTGTACTGGTCGACTTCTGGAAAAAGGGCACCAAGTATCACAAGTCGATGCTATGGACCGTCATGATTCTCTGGGTAGTCGTATTCGGCGCATTCTTCGTACGCCACATGATGCTGGTTCTGGGAGGTTAAGCGCATGGCAACTCAACAGCTAAACATCGCCGCACCACGAAGTGGCGACATCGATCCAAAATATCTTCGCAAGTCTGCATCCCCGGGCTCAAACCGGGAAATGGTCAAATGGCTCTTCATGCGCATTTCCGGACCAATCTTGATGGTCTTGATCTTTGTGCACCTGTTCTCCAACCTCATGGTCGGCGACGGTGTACACGGTCTGAACTTCGGACTGGTTGCCGGTAAATGGGCCTCCCCGCTGTGGCAGATCTGGGATCTGGTCATGCTGTGGCTCGCGATGATCCACGGCACCATTGGTGTGTCCACCATCATTGATGACTACACCAACAAAGATCGCACCCGCGTTGGTTTCAAAGTTGCTCTCTACCTGGCCTCCATCGCCATCATCGTCCTCGGTACCCTGGTGATTTTCACCTTCGAACCATGTATGACCGATGCTGCGGGCAACCTGCTGGACAACTCGCCAAGCTTCTGCTTCAACCAATAAGCACCGAAGCCGACAAGACTAAGAAAGAAGAGACTTCATCTGATGCAAGTACATAAGTACGACGTCGTGATTGTTGGCGCTGGTGGCGCAGGTATGCGCGCAGCCATCGAATCCGGTCAGCGTGCACGGACCGCGGTGCTCACGAAGCTATACCCCACGCGCTCGCACACCGGGGCCGCCCAAGGTGGCATGTGTGCCGCTCTGGCAAACGTTGAAGAAGACAACTGGGAATGGCACACGTTCGACACCGTCAAAGGTGGCGACTACATCGTGGATCAGGACGCCGCAGAAGTCATGGCCAAAGAAGCCATCGATGCGGTGCTGGACCTAGAAAAAATGGGTCTGCCGTTTAACCGTACGCCCGAAGGCAAGATCGACCAGCGTCGCTTCGGTGGACACACCCGTGACCACGGGAAGGCTCCGGTCCGCCGCGCTTGCTATGCCGCTGACCGCACCGGTCACATGATCCTGCAGACCCTCTACCAAAACTGTGTCAAACACAACGTCGAGTTCTACAACGAGTTCTACGTCCTCGACATGCTGATGGTTGAAGAAGACGCAACCCGTGAAGACGGCACCCCGTACAAGCAGAAGCGCGTCGCCGGTGTTGTCTCGCTCGAACTGGCAACCGGTGAAATTCACATCTTCCAGGCCAAATCCGTGGTCTTTGCTACCGGTGGTGCAGGCAAGGTCTTCAAGACCACCTCCAACGCCCACACCCTGACCGGTGACGGCATGGCCATCGCCTACCGCCACGGTATTCCACTAGAAGACATGGAGTTCATCCAGTTCCACCCAACCGGTTTGGCTGGGCTGGGTATCCTGTTGTCTGAAGCAGCCCGCGGTGAAGGCGGTATTCTCCGTAACGCCGATGGTGAGCGCTTCATGGAACGCTACGCGCCAACCATTAAGGACTTGGCCCCACGTGACATCGTGGCCCGTTCGATGGCGAACGAAGTGCGTGAAGGCCGCGGTGCCGGACCAAATAAGGACTACGTCCTGTTGGACCTCACCCACCTGGAACCAGAGCACATCGATGCCAAACTCCCGGATATTACCGAGTTCGCGCGCACCTACCTGGGCGTCGAACCCTATACCGAGCCGGTTCCGGTCTTTCCAACCTGTCACTACGTGATGGGTGGTATCCCAACCGATATCGAGGCCAACGTACTCCAGGACAACGAGACCACCATCCCCGGCCTGTACGCCGCCGGTGAGGTGGCATGCGTATCCGTCCACGGGGCAAACCGTTTGGGTACCAACTCGCTGCTCGACATCAACGTCTTTGGTCGTCGCGCCGGTATTTACGCCGCCGAATACGCCAAGGATGCCGACTTCGTTGAGCTGCCAGACAACGGCGAAGCGTTCCTCGAGAACCAGATCGAATCGCTCCGCTCCGCTGAAGGGACCGAAAAAGTTGGCGCACTGCGCGCCGAGCTCCAGGAAGTCATGGATGCCGACATGCAGGTATTCCGTTCCGAAGACACCATTCGTCGCGCAATCGACAAAATCGACAACCTGCGCGAACGCTATAAAAATGTTGCAGTCCAAGATAAGGGCAAACGCTACAACCTGGACCTTCTCGAAGGTCTCGAACTTGGCTACCTGCTCGACATCGCAGAGGCCATGTCCGTTGCAGCACTGCACCGCCCAGAGTCCCGCGGTGGCCACTTCCGCGAAGACTTCCCAGACCGTGATGACGACAAATGGATGGTCCACTCGATGCTGTACCGCGACGAGACCGCCGAAACAGAAGGCGTCAAAGGCATCCGTTTTGATACCAAAGACGTCACCATGACCCGCTACGAACCGATGGAGCGTAAGTACTAATGACTACTACTTTCGAACCAACCGAAACCGCCGACGCCGGCAGCAACAACGAAGCAGGTGGCATTGAATCATTCACTGTCACCATGCAGGTCCGTCGCTACCAGCCTGAATTCCACGAAGAAGCATACTGGGATTCCTGGACTGTAGAAATGTTCGGAACCGACCGTGTGCTTGATGCACTACACAAGATCAAATGGGAGCTGGATGGTTCACTGACCTTCCGTCGTTCCTGTGCACACGGTATTTGTGGTTCCGACGCCATGCGCATCAACGGTGTAAACCGTCTGGCGTGCAAGGTACTACTCAAAGACCTGGACACCTCCAAACCGATCACCGTAGAACCAATCAAGGGTCTGCCAGTCGAAAAAGACATGATCGTCGACATGGAGCCGTTCTTCCAGTCCTACCGCGAAATCATGCCGTTCCTCATCGCCGATGACTCCAAGGAACCAACCCGTGAACGTCTGCAGTCTGCTGAAGACCGCGAACGCTTCGACGACACCACCAAGTGCATCCTGTGCGCAGCATGCACATCGTCATGCCCGATCTTCTGGACCGATGGTCAGTACTTCGGCCCAGCTGCGATCGTCAACGCACACCGCTTCATCTTCGACTCACGTGACGAAGGTGGCGACATGCGTCTTGAGGTACTCAACGACAAAGAAGGCGTATGGCGTTGCCGTACCACCTTCAACTGCACCGATGCATGCCCACGAGGCATTCAGGTCACCAAGGCCATTGCTGAGGTCAAGCAAGCGATTCTCGCTCGCAACGTCTAAGACGCTTTAGCAGCACACACTGCGGGGGACGGATTCATTTCCGTCCCCCGCAGTGTTTTAACGTCAGAAGTAAACCCGCCGCTCGGACGCCGCCGCTAGCAGGAAGAGTGAACCGCTCCCCCGCTTGTATGGTGCCGACTTGTGGATAGTGGTTGAGTGTGTTGGTAGGTTATCCACAAAAGTAGCGACACACCATACACCCGTGGCACCCACATGGTATAAACCGACTTCAAGTAATGTAAAGTACTTCAAAAGATATGTATAACTCTTGTCATGTGACTCAATGCACGGTAGAATGGGGGAAATATCGAAACAGGGTCGCTCTGCTTGCTGGATGCATTTCCGGCCCCTGTTTTTGTTTTCCTGCTGTTGTGTTGAAAGGAGTGGTGCCTTGTGAGTCTTGAGCAGACTATGCAGCGTTCCTCGGCACTGGTAGCAGACCTAGAAGCAGTGTGTGAGGATCTTGTCGAGATGGATCCTGCCGGGTCTGAGGCTGAGGCCATTGAGTTGTTGGCTGTGCTAGAACGCAGTAAATCGGCGCTGTCGGCAGTTCAGGCCAAACACACTGCGGTGTTGGAGCAATACCGGTTGAATAAGCAAGCTGCCGCAGGTGTGCCCAAGGACCGGTGGGGTACAGGTCTGGCTTCAGAGGTTGGGTTGGCCCGGGGTGATTCCCCGGCCCGTGGCAAACGCCACCTAGACACCGCCCACGCATTGGTCGGGTGTCTACCCCACACCCTGCATGCCCTAGAGGCCGGGGTGATTCATGAGGAGCACGCCCAGGTGGTCGCCACAGAAACCAAATGGCTCTCCACCAAGCACCGCCGGATGGTTGATGAGCGGATAGCCCACCGGCTAGACGGGGTGGGGCCCCGGACGTTAGGCAACATGGTGCGTGGTGAGGCCCAGAAACTCGACCAGGTCACCGCCCGGGATCGACAGGAGCGGTCTCGGTCGCAGCGCCGGGTGTCAGTGCGTCCCGCACCCGGTGGAATGGCTTATATTTCGGCGTTGGTGCCGATGCCCCAAGCCGTCGGCGTGCTGGCCTGCTTACACAAAGCAGCGACTAGTCGGGTTGCTGATGGTGACACTGTGGATCCTGCCAACCCGTCGGGTCCACGGCGGAGTCGTGATCAGCTCATGGCGGATCTGCTCATCGAGCGTGCTACCGGCCAGACCACGGCACCGGCGGTGGCCGCTGAGGTGCAGTTGGTGATGACTGATGCCGCGTTGTTTGGTGACGGGCAGGCCCCAGCATGGTTGACCGGCCACGGCCCCATCCCAGCCGAAACCGCAAGGAATTGGGTTGCTGACCCGAACGCAGAGATCTTCCTGCGCCGGGTATTCACCAGACCCGAAAACCACCAGCTGGTAGGGATGGAGTCGCGTCGCCGCGCGTTCCCCGACGGCCTGAAGCGTATGGTCACCCTGCGAGACGGCGTGTGTCGCACCCCCTATTGTGACGCACCGATTCAGCAGATTGACCACATCACCCCCGTCAACAACGGTGGGCCCACCAGTTGGGACAATGCCAGCGGGCTCTGCGCGGCCTGTAACCAGACCAAAGAAGCCACCGGATGGCGCCACGACGGCAACCCCGACCATTTGACCGTGATCACCCCGACCGGTCACCAATACACCACGACCACCCCACCAGTCAGTACAGCCGAGCCACCCGACACCGGTGACCCACCCGAAGAACACGGGCCGGATGATACCGGGCCACCCGATGACCCCGACGACGGCCCGCCAGAGATCGACCCCAACCCACGATTCGACACCAACAACTACCGACACCACCGCACCGAAATCACCATGCGCATCGCAGCCTAACGACTCGAACCCAAAAATCGAGACGTCAAACGAAAGCGCGTTACGGTGTCTACGATCTTGGATCGCTTAAAAGCAGGCTGCGGAGACGGATACCTTTCCATCCCCGCAGCCTAGATTGGTGCGAACGCAGACTTAGCTGTCCTCACCCTTGTCTGAGTTCTCATCGTTGAAATACTTCATTGCCATCCAGCCATGAGTCATGGCCCCGCCGGCACGCAATGCCATGGCAACCATGATTGCTTCCGAGAGTTCTCCTTCGGTTGCACCGGCCTGGGCAGCTCCACGCGAGTGAGCCTCAACGCAGTGTGGACACTGAGTTGTGGCGGCAACGCCGATGGCAATCAGTTCACGAGTCTTCTTGGAAAGAGTATGACCTTCTTCTGCAAAAACTTTCTGATCAAACTCAGCAAACGCGGCAAAGTCGTCGGGCGCTCCTTTACGGATGTTTCGCCCAAATTTCGAGTCATTGGAGTCGTAATGCTGCATCGTCATCCTTTCGTCAATTCAGTGAACGCTGAACTTGTTACAGCGACCGGAGTAGTTCGCGAATATCCATATCGCCGTCATAGAAATCAATCGTTTGACCAACGGTGGCATCTTCCTCAAGCGCGACGAGGATCGTCTCGGCAACATTACTTCGGGACGTGTCACGGCCGCCGTCAGCAGACTGAGCAGAACCGGTCTCTGGTGCAACACTGATTTTGAATGTCGGATCCTCTAATGTCAACAGTCCCGGACCAAGAATCGTGTACTTCAGGTCGCTCTTACGCAGATGCTCATCAGCCGCAGATTTAGACTCGGCATAAGGGAAAAACGAGCTGTCCTCGCTGACCCCGTGATCCGGACCTGCGCCAGCATAGGAAATCATGATGTAGCGCTCAACGCCTGCCTGAGCAGCCGCATCAATAGAACGCTGAGCAGCATCCCGGTCCACCGCGTAAGTGCGTTCTGGATTGCCACCGCCGGCACCGGCAGCCCAGATCACAGCGTCCTTGCCCTGAAATGCATCGGAAAAATCATTGACAGTAGCCTGTTCAATATCCAACAGCACCGTTTTCGCGCCGGTAGATTCGACTTCCTGGATCTGCTCCTCCTTACGGATAACAGAGGTCACGGTGTGTCCTTCTTCGACCAGACGTGGAGTCGTCCGCATTGCGACTTTTCCGTGCCCGCCGATAATAACTACGTCAGCCATATCCGTCCTTTCGCTGTCAGTCCATGGATGTCCGAGGTAACCGGACCGCCACGAGTTGTATTCCAACTACTCGCAGCCTTCCAGTCCGGGCCCATAAAAATCAATCGTTCTTCAGCGCTTCCTGGATACGTGATGTGACCGTCAGAATCGTGTATAAGCCCTTCCACCTGGCGAAGATCTGACACGTTCGAGGAGCGAAATGCATGCTGAACCGACTCCATGACCTCTAACGGCTACGCACCTCGCCGATAATATTTTTTAGCGCGGCTGCTGGTGACGGACACGATGACCAACGGCCATGAAGACTACAACCCTCTGGGGCAACGCATCTTCTGGGCTATCGCCATCGCACTGATCGCCGCCACGCTCTTGGTGTTCTCCGGTTCTGGTGGCCTGGAAGCAATGGAACAGTTGGTGGTACTGATCGGACTGCCGTTCTTCGTGATGTCGTACTTCCAAATGTATGCCCTCCATCGGGCACTGCGCGAAGCCGCAAGCGAGATTCCTCCGATGCGCACACGTCGCTGGAAGAAGGTACTGCCACCCGAAGAACACGAACGCCGCCAGGACGATGACGATGATGAGACGGAGGCTGTCGTTGAACCCGAGGCCGCCGGTGCACGGCCGGTCATGCGCGACCCCTACGTCACCAAAGACCGTCGTGTAGGGCATCACGGCACACTGGCAGCACGAACAGGTTCCGGCCGACTCGGAAAACTACGTCGCAACCGGCCAAAATAATCGGCGCCGAGAGGTTTCCGTATCGACTCTAGAGGGCCATAATCGTGTAGAACGTACCTTGACCTGGCCAGGGCCAACTATCCTCAAGGAGCTGATAGCTATGTGGAATCGACTCCACGATCTCTTACGGCTGCGCACCTCACCGGCGATTTTCTTCGCATCGGCCGCAGTCATTATCGTGTTCGTGCTCGCCACGGTGATCTTTACCGATCCGATGGATACTGCGGTCTCCGCCGCATCAGAGTGGTTGTATACCAATCTGGGTTGGTTTTATATTCTCGGCGTCACCGTCTTTCTGCTGTTTCTGGTCTACATCGCCATCAGTCGGTTTGGTCGAGTGAAATTGGGGCCTGACGACGAAGCCCCAGAGCACTCTGGCCCAGCGTGGTTCGCCATGTTGTTCGCCGCCGGTATCGGAAGTATCCTCATGTTTTGGGGTGTGGCCGAACCCATCAGTCATTACGGTGACCCGCCGCGCGGGCCCTCGCTCGGCATAGAACCCGAGTCCGCAGAAGCCGCGGCCGATGCCATGAACTTCACTTTCTATCACTTCACTCTGCATACGTGGACGATCTTCACATTGCCGGCCCTGTGTTTTGCCTACTTTATTCACAAACGGAATCTGCCACCGCGGGTGAGCTCAATCTTTCAGCCCATCATCGGCGAAGGGATCCATGGTCGGATCGGGAAGTTGATCGACATCGTAGCCATCATCGGGACGGTCTTCGGCGTTGCAGTCTCATTAGGCCTTGGTGCGCTCCAAATCAACAGCGGTATCAATCGCGTCTTCGGAGTCCCCGAAAGTGCGGTCTGGCAACTGGTCATCATCGGTGTGGTCGGTGGCGTCGCTATGATTTCGGTGGCGCTAGGCCTAGACCGCGGCATCAAGGTGTTGTCCAACATCAACATTTGGATGGCAGTTGCCCTGTTGGCATTCATCCTCGTCACGGGTTCCACACTCTTCATACTGCAGGGCACCATCGAATCGGTGGGCGGTTATTTGATGAATCTTCCCGAGTTGGCCTTGTGGAACGATAACTATGCGGATACCGGCTGGCAGAACTCATGGACGGTGTTCTATTGGGCCTGGACGATTAGCTGGTCGCCGTTCGTCGGGATCTTCATCGCACGGATCTCCAAGGGCCGCACCGTGCGGCAATTCGTCGCCGGCGTGCTAGGCGTGCCTGCCGCATTCTCCGTGCTGTGGTTCGGCATCTTCGGTCACTCGGCCTTCGACATCGAACTCAACGGCGAGGGCGGTCTGGTCGAGAGCGTCGTCGACAATGAGGACGTTCCCGGGGCGCTCTTCGCGTTTCTGGAACATTTCCCGGCCACGACCTTCATCTCAGTCATCGCCATTCTTCTGGTGATCATCTTCTTCATCACCTCGGTCGACTCAGCCGCTCTCGTAACCGATACGATGGCCAACGGCCATGAGGACTACAACCCGCTGGGGCAACGCATCTTTTGGGCTATTGCCATCGCCGTGGTGACGGCTACCCTGCTGGTATTCTCTGGCTCCGGTGGGCTCGAGGCCCTCGAGCAGCTCGTCGTGCTGGTGGGTCTGCCGTTCTTCGTGATGGGTTACTTCCAGATGTACGCCCTGTCTCGCGGGCTGCGTGAAGATGCCAGTGAATTGCCGCCGATGCGCACACGTCGCTGGAAGAAGGTACTGCCGCCCGAAGAACACGAACGCCGCCAGGACGATGACGATGACGATACGGACGCGGTCATTGAACCCGAGGCCGCAGATGAACGACCCGTCATGCGTGATCCGTATGTCGAATACGCACGAGTACGGCCCGGCACGCTCGCGGCACGAACAGGAACTGCGAGGATCGGCAAACTGCGTCGGAACCGGCCACGACCACCGCGCGAAGACGAGTAATTAGACGGAGGGCAACCGGCGAGCGAGCACAACGTCCTTGGCTGGTTGTCCTCCAACTTCGAAGGTACGGGTGCCAATCCGTTCGAAGCCGACGCGTTCGTAAAAACTGATGGCACGGGCATTTGCCTCGTTGGTGCCCAACCACATCCACTCTTGGTCCGATGTGGTGTACTGCTCCATCAGATGCGACATCATGTTCTTAGAAACGCCTGCCCCGTGGAATTCGGGGTGCACATAGAACTTCGACAGCATGACCGAGGTGGCGGCTGGCAGCTGGGTGTCCAGCTGGGCATCCTCTGGAAGCTCTCCGTTGACGCAGACGGAGTATCCCACGAGCATTGCACCATCGGTGGCGACCAACACGTAGACATTCTCATCGGCGATCCATGCGCTAAAGACGTCTTCGTTCAGTTCATCGCGCACGAAATGATCGATAGCCGTCCGATCCATGCCGGGTGGGCACGCCAGCGGAAACGTTCGTGCGGCCAATGGGGCCAGCTCGTGAACATCGGTGTTTTTGGCTTGTCGGATCGAAACGCTCATAGCATCACAGTATAAACGTCGTGGTGGTCAACGGGCGGCATTAGGCACCCTGCTTTTTAAACCATTCGTGAACGTCTGAGCGAAAGGCTAAGGATAATACCCATCCTGCAGCGAGGACCTGTGCGAGGCTTAACGCCAGACCAACCATGTCAGTACCGGATCCAGCAAGAAGCCGTGCGATTCCTTGGACGCCACCAAACGCTGCGAGCAGCGCCAACACTGCCGCAACCCAGCGAGCCCAATTCTTCGATTTGTAGACCCAGAAGGCGACCGCGCCGTAGAGAAGCAGCAGAAATAAGAGCGAGGTGATGTATGCGTTGCGCAAAGACGCTACCGACGCCGTCGTACCGTCGCCCAGCTGCAATGTAGTTTCGGCGGCCGAGGGCAACAGTGTGATGATCACGTTGATCAATTGCGCACCGATCATGACCACAGCCAGGATAAGAAAAGCGATGCTCAAGTTCTTGGCGTTCTTCGGTTGCTGTTGAGCGGGCTGCTTTTGCATGCGGACTACGGCTTTCTACACTGACATTCGGTAATGAGGGGATCAACGGTTCGTTCGAACCGAGTACAGCCTATCGAATGCACACATGGCATCAGGTCATATGAGAAGCAGTCAGCCGGTCAGGGTGTTCTGACCGGCTGACTGCAGGATATATTTGTACGGTTCATGCGGGAACCGTCAGGCGATATTTAGTTTGATGGATTTGACGGTGGTGGTCCCTGTGGCGGGTTCTGGCCGCCTGGGCTACCTGGTCCGGGGCCGCCGGGCTCATAACCGTAGCTTCCAGCGCCTGGACCGTACTGGCCACCATAGGGAGGCTGCTGTCCGGGAGGTGGCGTCTGACCATATGGGTTGTTACCCGGCTGCTGGCCCGGCTGACCGCTAGGAGCCCAGGGTTGCTGGTAGCCGTGTCCGCCGCCCGGGACGTACCAAGCTGCGACGTCAGCGCGGAACGCGAAGATCAAGTACCAGACAGCGGTGCCGATGGTCACGAGCGCGGCCAGCAGCATGACGAGACCATAACCCGGACTCACGGTGAGCGTAACGAAGCTGGAAAATAGACTCAACAGACTGGAGAGGCCGCCGAGGAATGCGAACACGATCCCAAGGATTCGTCCCCAGTTTTGACGGCCAAGCAGTGGCACGATCACCAGGGCATAGAGACCCATGGTAATGATCAGTCCCACGATACCCGTGGCTCCGCTGAAACTGGCGAGCTCGCTGAATCCAGTCATGGCTGCCAGATCGGACCACACAACACTGTTGACGATGAGCACTAAAATTTGTGTCACGAGGTAGCCTGCCGCAGAAGCCAGGGCCGCCAGCTGCAATTGGCGTACCGGCTGTGGCAGATCAGAGCTTGATGACAATACCTTTGCAAAAGGCGACTGCCCACCGTTTCCTGGGTTTTGGCCACTCGGTCCTTGACCGTACTGTGGGCCTCCGGGACCGGTCGGCCCGCCGGGTCCCCCATTAGGGTTATTCGTCATTGCCTCATCTCCATCTTCAATGGCGTGTTCTTGTTGTGTCATGCGCTGCCATTATTGCCAGAGCATGATGAGCGGTAGGTAGCCGTCATGTGAACAATGCATTGCACATGACTATATGATGCTCAACTTACCGGCCTAACACACCAGGCTTATGGCCAGTGTGCTGCCGCATGGGCGTAGGACACCACGAATTGTTATGTTAATTTTGCAAACGACGATGGATAGCGAACCACTGGCTGGTCGATTTACTCATGGCTTGCACAATCCACACAACAGTCAACACCACGGTGATCCATCCGAGAATCGTCGTTGCAAGCTGGAGGCCTGAGAGATTCCCGTAGCCGGTTGCTAACAGCAGCGAGTAGGCCGACGACAGCAGGAACAGTATCGCCAGTATCAGTCCCACGAAGCGGGCCCAGGTCCGATTGCCGCGCAATCCGAGCCCGACGATGACAAAGAGTACGAGCATGATGACAGCTGTCACGATGTTTGTCACCGTAAACATGGTGACCATGCTATCCATCACCTCGGGGGTCAGCTGTTCCAACTGTTCGGGTGGCAGCGAGTCGGCTACGAATTCCTCACTGTCTATCATCAATGTGATGATTGACGAGACCAAGTTGAGTGCCAACAGCGGCCAGATCAGCATTTTTGTCAGTCGCGAAGACCGTGGCTCACTGCCGAAATCAGGCATCGTGGTCGCAGCATATGGCGTGGTGCCGTATTTGTTTCCTGGTGTTTTAGACATAACGTGTTTCCCGTCCTTTAGTCATGGCGTAGTGCTTCAATCGGGTCTTTCGTCGCGGCTCTGCGAGCAGGCAACGTGCCCGCGAGAAACGCGATCAAGATGATAACCACAGCGATGACGAGCAGCGACACCGGTTCAATGGCAAACAGTGCGAGCCCCGGCACCGAGTCCAGCGGTCCGTTGATCAACACGGAGTTACCGATCACCCCGAGGACCGAGCCCAAGCCGATCCCGATGATTGAACCCATCAGCCCGATCACGATGGCTTCGGTTGAAAACAGCGTGAACACTTTGCCGTTGGTCATCCCCAAGGCTTTATAGAGTCCAATTTGGCGGGTACGTTCTTGGACCGAAATGAGCAGTGTGTTGACGATACCGAAGCTTGCGGCAAGTAACGCGATGAGTGCGAATCCGTTGAATACCCACGTAATCGCATCGATGATGCCGCTGATCATACCCATTTGGTCTTCAACGGTTTGACCGACCATATCAATCTCGGCTAGGTCCGCTTTGATCTGGTCCTCGTTTTCGGCGAGGTTGTCTACGGTAAGCACGGCTTGCATATAGCTGTAGTCCAGGGTGGTGTCGTCGGCGGTGTTATTGATTTCGGCGATTTCCTGGTTGAGTCCGTGTGAAGGAATCGGCTGCGCACCAGAACCTGTAATGGTCTCTTCGGAGACGCCGACGACTTCGGCTTCGACCGTTTCGGTGTTGCCTTCCAGGTCTTGTACGCCAACGGTGACCGTCTCGCCGATGGCTTGATCGGCGTTTTCAGTGTCATCGATGTCAAATGTACTAAGCCAGGAGGTTGGGACGACGATTTCGTGGGCGTCATTGGATGTTGACGGGGCTTCGCCTGCCGCGTATTCGAGCATGGACAGTTCGAATGGAAGTCCGGGTGAGGAGAGCGCGTACTGGGTGCCATCTGACATTTCGAGGTACTCGACGTTGACGAAGACCATCGGGTCAACCAGCTCAACGTTGTCGAGCTGTTCCAACTCGTCGATATCGTCTTCGTCTAATGCTGGCATCCCGAATTCAGAAGTGGAGCCTTCGGCATCGGGATCGTATTCTTGTGGCTCACTCCCGGCAAAGCTCATGGAAGCGTCCATGGTTTGTGCAGGCATGACGTACACCTGGTTGGTATCGCCCATCGCATCGACTTGTGCGTCGATATATTTGTTGATGCCGGCACCAATGCCGGATGTCAGTGTCAGCGTAAACGCGCCGACTACGACGGCGGTCACGGTCAGGAACGTGCGAAGTTTGGTCCGCAGCGTGTTCGCTAAGGCTGTTTTGAAAATGTCGAGCGTCTTCATGCGTTACCCACCGTGTCTTCCAGGATTTCGCCGTCTTGAATGCGAATTTGTCGATCGCATTTTGCCGCCAGATCTTCATCGTGTGTGACGACGATCAGCGTTTGGCCTTCCTCGTTGAGACCGAACAGGAGGTTTTCCACCACGGCGGACGTTTCGGAATCCAGATTTCCGGTGGGCTCATCTGCAAAGAGAATTTCGGGGCTGTTGATCAGCGCACGGCCAATCGAGACGCGCTGTTGTTGACCGCCGGAAAGTTTCCCGGCTTTTGATTTGAGTTTGTCACCCATTTCCAACATTTCAAGAATCTCGGTGCCCAGACGCTGTCGTTCAGCTTTGGCCACTTTGGCGATTTTTAATGGCAAGGTCACGTTTTCTAACACGGTTTCTTGCGAGTTGAGGTAGAACTGTTGGAACACGAAGCCAAAGGTGGTGTTTCGTACTTCGGCGATTTCTTTCGGTTTCAGGTCGGAGACCACTTTGCCTCGCATCGCCACGACGCCAGAACTGGGCTGGTCCAACAGCGCCAACAGGTGCATCAACGTGGATTTTCCGGATCCGGATTTACCGATGATGGCAACGGATTCGCCTTGCTGAATCTCGAAGGTCAGTCCCTTGAGGGCAGGCACTTTGTTCTCACCGGTGCCAAAGACTCTAGCAAGGTTTTCGGTCTCTAATAGTGGTGGGCTTTGAGCGGGGGTCGCAGTCATAGCACTCCTTGGGTCGCAGTTTTTTCAGCTGCTATCCAGTGTGCCAAAACCAGTGGTTGAATACTTCCACTGCGAGACTGAAATTCCCCTAGGCCGCTGGGGTGAGTCGAAGCGGTGGTCTACCGACCAACAGGCAGAAAGCCGGTCTTTTGATACACCTCATCCAATACGGGCGCGGCGACGCTGCGCGCCTTTTCTGCGCCTAACGCCAGGATTCGGTCTAGTTCTGCCGGGTCATCCAAGAGTTCCAGAGCTCGGGTGCGGACCGGTTCGAGTCGTTGTGTCACGGCTTCAGCTAAGTCAACTTTGAGGTGTCCATACATTTTGCCCTCGTAGTCCGCCACAAGTTGTTCAACGCTCCGGTCGGTGACGGAGGCGTAAATGTCCAGCAGGTTCGAGACACCCGGTTTGTTTTCCCGGTCATACGAAACCTCAGTACCGGCATCGGTGACCGCAGATTTAATGCGTTTTGCGGTGACTTTCGGTTCGTCCAAAATGTTGATCAGCCCGTTTGGCGACACGGCAGATTTGGACATTTTCGATGTCGGCTCTTGCAGATCATAAATGCGCGCACCTGTTTCGGGGTAGAAGCCAACCGGCACGACGAACGTTTCACCGTAGCGATGGTTAAAGCGCTGTGCCAGGGTACGGGTCAGTTCGATGTGCTGGCGCTGGTCGTCTCCCACGGGAACACCGTGTGGCTGGTAGAGCAGGATGTCGGCAGCCATCAGCATCGGATAGGTGAACAAGCCAACGCCGGTCGCGTCGGTGCCTTCCCGTGCCGATTTATCTTTGAACTGCGTCATACGTGCGGCTTCGCCCATCCCGGTGAGACAGGTCAAAATCCACGTGAGCTGCGTATGTTCGGGAATATGTGACTGCACAAACAAGGTGGAACGTTCTGGATCAATGCCGGCAGCAATGTATTGGGCTGCCGCCACGCGAGTGCGTTTGGTCAGATCCGCGGGATCCTGCGCCACGGTTATGGCATGCAAGTCCGGGATGAAGTAGTACGCTTCGAAGTCTTCTTGGACTTTCACCCAGTTGACCAGGGCCCCAAGATAATTGCCCAGGTGCAAAGAATCTGCGGACGGCTGCATACCCGACAGCACGCGCGGATGTGCAGCGGCTGAGGTCAGGTGTGCGGTTTTGGAAAGATCGGTGGCCAGAATATCGGCCGGTGTTGGCTGGCTAGTGGACACGAATGGACCTTTCTAGAACTGGTAGTCCACCACGAGTGGTGAGTGATCGGAGAAGCGGGTATCGTATGATGGCGCACGGTCCACCACGGCTTTGGTGACTTTGTCAGCCAATTGTGGTGTGGCGGCCTGATAGTCGATGCGCCAACCGGCATCGTTATCGAACGCTTTGCCACGGTAGGACCACCAGGTGTAGGGCCCGGGAACTTCGCCTGCAACACGACGGCCCACATCAACCCAGCCCAGTTTCTCTGGTGAGAAGAATGTGTCAAAGTAGGCACGTTCTTCCGGCAAAAAGCCAGAGTTTTTGACGTTGCCCTTCCAGTTTTTAATGTCCAGTTCGGTGTGACCCACATTGAGGTCACCGGTGATAACTGACAGATTCTGACGCGATTTCATGGTCGGTAAGTACTCGACCATGGCGTCCAAGAATTCGAATTTGTCATCTTGCCTCGGGGTATCGACTTCACCGGAGTGCACATACACGCTGGCAACCGTGACAACCGACCCGTCGGGGGCATTGAAATCGGCTTCCACCCAGCGACCCGAATCGTTGAGTCCATCGGCAAGGCCGGTGCGGGTCTCAAGGGGTTTCAACCTCGATGCGATGGCGACGCCTGCACGGCCTTTTGCTTCGGCTTCATGAGCATGAATGTAGACGGTTTCCCACGCGTCCCCCACGATCTCGGTGAGCAGTTTGTCCAGAATGTCCTGGGGTGCACGCACTTCTTGGAGGGTGATGATGTCGATGTCGCGGTTGGCAAACCACGATGCCATGTCACGACGATGTGCGGCACGAATGCCGTTCACATTGACCGTCGCGACGCGAAGAGTGTTGTCAGCCTTGGGGTCAGCAGCGTTGGTATGCATAATTCTTTCTAGTTGATGACGTCGCCGGTAATGGTACCTGGGCCGTTGTTTGGATCCGATTTCGACGACTTGCCGCGATCGGGGTTGAGCATGTCCCGAGCATTCGAAGCGGTCATTTCGATGGTATCCAGGGCTCGGTCGATCATGGCCATATCAGCGTCATCACCCTTGGCGAGCTCTTCGGTCACAACACGTTTTTGCACTTCAACAATTTTCAGTGAGTGGTCGACCTTGGTGTCGCGCATTGGATCAGTAGCATCCACGACGTTGCCGCCTGCAGACGATGCGGCCAGATTAGAACCGAGATTTTGGGCGGTTTTGTGCACGGCACGGGCACCGCGACGCACCATAAACAACGAGACGGTCGATAGGATCAACCAGCCACCGGAGATGACCACGACCATCCACCCGACGATGTCGTTTTGGTTGGCCGCGAAAATGACGGCAACAATAAAGGCAATGACGACGACGAGGAGCACGACGTTTGTGAGACGAAGGCCGCGGCGACGTGTTGAAGATTCGATGGACTGCATAGCTTCTAGTATCTCGTATTTCTGGGTTCAGTTCCCAATTGGTCGCACACATTATCCCGTGCGCTAACACCATCATCCCCCGACCGGTGGAGCCAGTGGACGAGGGATGATGAGGCTGCGCCGTCGTAGCGGTCGACGTTAGGCGTCTGTTGCCTGCTGTTCTGCGATTTCCACCACGTTTGCCACGAGTTCCACACGCGTCATCGGACCGACGCCGCCGGGATTTGGCGACATGGCAGAAGCCACGTCGGCGACGTCTTTGGCGACATCGCCGACGATACGTGTTTTGCCGTCGTCGCCTTCTTCGCGCGAAACACCCACGTCAAGGATGACGACGCCGTCTTTGACGAGGTCTTTGGTGACCATACGTGGGTTGCCTGCCGCGGCAATAATGATGTCCGCCTGGCCGATCAGGTCGTTCATATTGGTCGTACCGGTGTGGGCGGAAATGACGGTGGCGTTGACATCACGGCGGGTGAACAGCAGTGATGCTGGACGTCCGATGGTAATACCGCGACCGATAATCAACACGGTTTTGCCTTTGACGTCGATGTCGTGATGACGCAGCAGTGTGAGGCAACCCTTCGGCGTGCACGGTAGCGGCCAGGTGACCTCGCCGCCGGCGGAGGCGACCAAGCGCCCCAGATTCAACGGGTGGAGTCCGTCAGCATCTTTTGCAGGGTCGATGGCTTCCAACACCGTATCGGTATCGACGTGATCCGGCAGGGGCAACTGGACGATGTAGCCGGTGCACTCCGGGTTATTGTTGAGCTCATCGATGACGTCCAGAATCTCGTCCTGGGTCGCGGTTTCTGGCAGTTCGCGGTGCAGCGAGGTGATGCCAATTTCTTCCATGTCACGGATTTTTGCACCGACATAGGATTGCGAACCCGCATCTGTGCCGACGAGTACGGTGCCGAGGCCGGGTGTGATCCCTTGTTCTTTGAGCTTGGAGACTCGCTCGGCAAGGTCTTCTTTCATATGAGCCGCGGTGGCGCGGCCGTCAAGTTTCAGCGCAGTCATGTGGTTCAACCGTCCTTTGTCTATTCGTTTCGACGTTCAGCGATCAACCCGCGTCCGGGCCCTGCATTTAGTGTAATGATGAGCCCGGACGCTGTCAGTAGTCGGTATCCAGCCGGTGTGTTACCAGTTTTCGTAACCTTCATACAGTGGGAAGTCATCGGCGAGCTTCTCGGTGCGAGCGCGCAATGCGTCCACATCTGGGTTTGGCTTCAATGCCTGGGCGATGATGTCGGCGACTTCGGTGAACTCTTTCGTGCCGAAACCGCGCGTCGCCAGCGCCGGGGTGCCAATGCGCAGACCAGATGTCGTCATGGGAGGGCGTGGATCCCACGGCACCGAGTTGCGGTTCACGGTGATCCCGACTTCGTCGAGAATGTTTTCGCCCTGTTTGCCGTCCAACTCCGAGTTACGTAGATCGACCAGAACCAGGTGAACATCGGTACCACCCGAGAGCACGGTGACGCCATGCTCGGCCACGTCGGAGCCCATGAGGCGTTCCGCCAGAATCTGGGCACCTTCGAGTGTGCGTTGCTGACGACGTTTGAATTCTTCAGATGCGGCGATCTTGAAGGCGACGGCTTTGCCTGCGATCGCGTGCATGAGTGGACCACCCTGCTGGCCTGGGAAGACACGCGAGTTGAGCTTCTTACCGTAGCTTTCCTTGGCCAGAATGAACCCGGAACGTGGTCCGGCCAGCGTCTTGTGCACGGTAGAGGAGACAACATCGGCGTGTGGCACTGGGTTCGCGTGCAATCCTGCTGCGACCAGCCCAGCGAAGTGCGCCATATCGACCCAGAGTTTAGCGCCGACCTCTTGTGCGATCGAAGCAAAGGCCTCGAAGTCGAGCTGACGTGGGTAGGCCGACCAGCCGGCAACAATCACATCGGGACGTTCCGCGAGCGCTTGTTCACGGACCTTATCCATGTCAATGCGGAAGGTCTCGCGGTCGACTTCGTAGGCCACGATCTTGTGGCGGCGACCAGAGAAATTCAGCGGCATCCCGTGGGTCAGGTGGCCACCGTGGTCCAGGGACAGCCCCATGAGTGTGTCACCGGGTTCCATGAGTGCTTCCATCACCGCTACGTTGGCCTGGGCGCCGGCGTGTGGTTGCACGTTGGCGAACTCAGCACCAAACAGGGTCTTGGCGCGTTCAATGGCCAGGTTTTCCGCGACGTCTACGTGTTCACAACCGCCGTAGTAGCGACGACCAGGGTAGCCTTCGGCATATTTATTGGTCAGTACCGAACCTTGGGTTTCCAAAATGGCGCGCGGAACAAAGTTTTCCGAGGCAATCATTTCTAAGGTGCCGCGTTGGCGGCCAAGCTCAAGCCCCAATACTTCGGCAATTTCTGGGTCAACTTCTGCCAACGGGGCATTATTGACTTTCGATAGTTCAGACATCGCTCTCCTGGTCCAAAAAAATTCTGCTTCGACTCCACTCATCATAATGGGCGAATATGCTTACGGCGTGCAGTTGTCGTTCCACCACGAACGCTACGTGCCACCATCAGCCTTCCTCGCGACGCTGAGCCACTCGGGATGATCTTCGTGGACATCAAGTACCCATGTCACGGGTTCATCGAGGTAGCTGACATGTGGGGCAAACCAGTACGTCACATCGGGGTCCCATCCAGCGATCACGCTCGCCGTGTGATTGTCAACCCAGATCGCGGTCCCGGCGGCACAAAGATTAGGCACGAGTCTGCAAATGTACAGCGTCATAGTATTTGGCGACTTCGGCCCAATCCGGCATGAACCACTTACCGCGGCGGCCGGTGGCGCGATACCAGTCGTGACGCTTCTGTGCCGTGACATCGGGCGGGAACCTAGCACATAATCCCGCCCAGGCCTGTTCGCTGTCGATCTCATAAATCTGCGGTGTCTCAGGCACTGTGAGTCGCTGGCCTGTGGCTCGCTCCCAGCCTAGGGAATCTTCCACGAACCACAGCTTCACCGGGCTGCCATCGAAGAGTTCGCCCGCGGATGAGGCAAGCTCTCCGGGCGGGCGTGACCACCAGTGACCACTGAAGTTCGCGGTCGGGTCGAGGGGCCTGTCACGACGCGCGACGACTTCTTCGTCGATGACTTGGTCCCGTGCCGCACCAAGTACCGCCATCGGATCAGGTATATGAGACGGCAGGCGCGCCATGCCATCCAACGGCCCATTGAGCATGTTTCGTCACCGGTTCAGTCCACCACCCGGTGTGCTGCGAGATAGCAACATGATGAGCAACCCGCGACAGAGCCGCCCGCAGCTGGTCGGTTGCAGCGAGCACATCGCGGCCATCGGGCTCTTGCCAGTACCGAGCCGAGCCCACAGCCATAAAGAGCGCATCGCGCAGCAGCGCTGGGGTCACCTCGGCCAGCACCACGGCGGCCAAGCGGTCCGCGACCTGTGCCGCGGTGACGTTTGCGATCTCCGCATTAGCATCGCCATATAAGCTCACCGAGGTACCCTTGTTCGGGTCAAGTTGATAGGAAGCCCAAAAGACGGCCGCACTGAACGAATCGTCATGGTGCCCGTTGTCGTGGAGACGTTCGGAGGCGACCGCAAATTCGAGCAGCAAGCGTCGCCCCCGTGGGCCGTGCATGAGCAGCTCCGCCAGACCAGTTCCCGATGGTGTCTTGTACATGCCACTCACCCTACAGAAAGAACCACCTGACACCGTGGTGTAGTTGTCGCGCACCACAGCGCTGTACTGATCGCTGCATTAGCCTGGAACCATGACACGAGTCGAAGCCACCGATAGGACCGCATCGGTTCAACATTTCAGCATCCTCATCATTGGCGCCGGACAGGCGGGGTTATCGGCCGCCGGTACCCTGCATCGACGCGGTTTGGTTCCCGGCCAAGATTTTGCGGTGCTGGACGGCAACGAGGGGCCCGGTGGTGCGTGGCGGCATCGTTGGCAGGCACTCACGCTGGGACGCGCGCATGGTGTCCACGATCTGCCTGGCTTTCCACTCGAAAACCCGGACACCTGGCGGCCGGCATCCGAAGTGGTCTCGGAGTATTACGGCGCCTATGAAGACCATCTCGAGTTGGCGGTCATTCGCCCGGCGAAGGTTCAAGCCGTTACCCAAATCCACAACGACGTCTTCTACCTGTCCACCGGCGCAGGTGATTTCACAGCCTCGGCGATCATCAATGCTACCGGGACCTGGGAGACACCAAACATTGCGTACTATCCCGGACTCGAACACTTCAAGGGCCCGCAATGGCATACCAAAACCTTTCGCGATGTCGAAGACTTCCGCGATCAACGGGTGCTAGTGGTCGGCGGCGGAGCGTCATCGACGCAATTTTTGATGATGCTGGCAGATGTCACCGACCATACAATCTGGGTCTCACGCTCCCTGCCCCGCTGGAACGCCGAACACTTCGACCCACAGTGGGGCCGCAAAGTTGAACAGCGCGTCACGACCCAGGTCACGGCTGGCCAAGCGCCACGTTCGGTCGTCGCCAATACCGGGCTCGCACTCAACACTGAAAGTCTGTCCTACATCAACCGTGGCACGCTGGTCTTCCGGGGCTTCATCGACTCTTTTGGACAACACGAAGTCGTCATCAACGGGGCCGGACCCGACGGTGCCACGGTGAACTCACAAGGCCGCGCCGTCGACGATTTGCTTCGCAAGGGCGATCCCGCGGTGGCTCGGTTGCATCGCAACACCGAGAAACTGCCGGGCCACGGGACCGACATCGACCACCAGTGGGTCACCCCGATCGACTCGATCTTGTGGGGCACCGGTTTTCGGCACAGTTTAGACCACCTCGAGCCGTTGGATATCCGCAGCGCAGCCGGTGGTGTCAAAGTCGAGCAGGACGGCGTCACCGTGCCGGCCAACCCGGGCCTGTATTTAGTTGGCTATGGGGCATCAGCTTCCACCATCGGCGCGACCCGAGCAGGGCGACGCGCAGCCACGGCTGCTATCAAACACACTGACTACTTTTGAATTACTCATAAGAAATGGCATAATGGAAGGTGGATCGACGAAGGAGGTATAGGTGACCAACACTGGCCAGAACAACGATTGGCCGTCGCGTATCCGGGCAACCGGTTTGCGGTCTACCCGTCAACGCGTCACAACATTGGAAACTCTTGAAGAGTCCCCACATGTTACCGCTGACGAACTGTTGAACCAGGTTCGCCTGACCTTACCTGCGATCACCATCCAATCGATCTACACGGTTGTCCAATCGCTGGTTGATGTCGGACTGATTCGAAAATTGGAGTTTGGTGCCACCGCGGCACGCTTCGAAATCGAACGGCCCGATAATCATCATCACGTCCACTGCCGCATATGCGGACGCATCGAAGATGTCCCGTGCCAACATGGCAGCGCACCGTGCATGACGCCAGCCAATACCCACGGCATGGTCATCGACGTCGCTGATGTGGTGTATCACGGAACGTGCACCCAATGTTTAGCCGACGTTGACCAAGGTGTCGTTGGTGAATCAGAAGTGTCAGCCTAAACTGTAGATTTGTTCAATAGTTCGCCCCTCACCCCCTGTCTTAAGGAGACGAAGTAATGGCTGAGAAGAAGACTCCTCACGCTACCGGGTCAACCACACAGGCCGGCATCCCAGCAGTGAGCGACCGCAACTCGCTAACCGTTGGTGCTGACGGCCCGATTGTGTTGCACGACCACCACTTGCTCGAGACCATGCAGCACTTCAACCGCATGAACGTCCCAGAGCGTCGTCCACACGCCAAGGGCGCCGGTGCATTCGGTAAATTCACCGTGACCGAAGACGTATCCCAGTACACCAAGGCCGCAATGTTCCAGCCTGGCGTAGAAACCGAAATGCTCGCTCGCTTCTCCACCGTCGCCGGTGAACTGGGTTCACCAGATACGTGGCGTGACGTGCGTGGTTTCGCACTGAAGTTCTACACCGAAGAGGGCAACTTCGACCTGGTCGGCAACAACACCCCGATCTTCTTCGTGCGCGACCCAATGAAATTCGCACACTTTATTCGCTCACAGAAGCGCCTGCCAGAAAACGGTCTGCGCGACAACACCATGCAGTGGGACTTCTGGTCACAAAACCCAGAAACCGCGCACCAGGTTACCTACCTGATGGGCCCTCGCGGACTACCAAAAACATGGCGCAACATGAACGGCTACAGCTCCCACACCTACATGTGGGTCAACGCCGAAGGCGAGCGGTTCTGGGTCCAGTACCACTTCCTGACCAACCAGGGCATGGAGCACCTGTCGAATGAGGAAGCCGAAGCATTGGCCGGTTCCGACGCCGAGTACCACCGCCGTGACCTCTACGATGCAATCGCTCGTGGCGACAACCCATCGTGGGATCTGTGGATCCAGGTCATGCCATATGAAGATGCCAAGACCTACCGGTACAACCCATTCGACCTGACCAAGACCTGGTCGAAGAAGGACTACCCACGGATCAAGGTCGGCACCATGGAGCTGAACCGCAACCCAGAGAACTTCTTTGCTCAGATCGAGCAGGCCGCATTCTCCCCAGGAAACATGGTGCCAGGCATGGGCATGTCACCAGACCGGATGCTGCTTGCCCGTAACTTCTCCTACGCGGATGCCCAGCGCTACCGCATCGGCACCAACTTCCAACAGTTGCCAGTCAACCGTCCGATCAACGAAGTCCACACCTACAACTTCGAGGGCAACATGTGGTTCGAGCACTCCGGTGCTCGCCGCCCATACGTCCCGAACTCATTTGGTGACTCCTGGTCAGATGAAGAAGGCCCAGTCGATGTGTCCTGGGAATCCGACGGCGAGCTCGTGCGCACCGCACAGACTCTGCGCGAGGACGACAGCGACTTCATCCAGCCAAACATCCTGGTCAACGAAGTCTTCAGTCAGGAAGAACGCGACGGCCTCGTGGAAACCGTGTCCGGTTCACTCGAAACCGTCATCGAGCCTGTCTTGTCCAATGCCATCCAGTACTGGAAGAACGTCGATGAAACCATCGGCCAGCGCATCGAAGACAGAGTACGCGCCGGCGTCGTCTTGGGAGACCAGCAGCCAGGCGGCGACCCACTCGACGAAGATCGCTAAACCCAGCGCACCGTGCTAGTTCACTAGCGTGACATCACAGGCTCCGAACCTCCGGGTTCGGAGCCTGTAGTGTTTAAAGTAACTGCTACCATAGCCACAGATCTTTCCGTCGGATAAAGGAACTGCACGCATCATGGCCACCGGCACCAAGAGCCTCATCGTCACCCTGTCATGCCCCAACCAACCCGGCATTGTCCACGCGATTACCGGAGCACTGTTGAACGTCGGTGCAGATATCTCCGAATCACAACAGTTCGACTCCCCCAATAGCGGGACATTCTTTATGCGCGTCCAGTTCTCCACCGAAGCAACGGTCCAAGACACCGAGGACGCAATCGCCTCGGTCGTGGCGGAATTTGGCATGGACGCCCGAGTGTATGATGCCGCCGTCAAAACGCGCACGCTCATCATGGCGTCCAAAGACGGTCGCACCATGAATGAGTTGTTATTTCAGCAGCATGCCGGGACGCTGCCGGTCGATGTGCCCGTCATCGTGTCCAACCACCTTGACCTCCAGCCGATGGCCTACTTCTACGACGTGCCATTCGTCCATATCCCGTCGATCAAAAAAGCCGACGGCACCACGAACAAAGCCGAGGCCGAAGCGCGACTGATGGAACTGGTCGATGAATTCGACATCGAACTGGTCGTACTCGCCCGCTACATGCAGATCCTTTCGGATGACCTCACGAGGAAACTCGATGGCAAGGCTATCAATATTCATCACTCGTTCTTACCTTCGTTCAAGGGTGCTCGCCCGTACCACCAGGCCCACGATCGGGGTGTGAAACTCATCGGCGCAACCGCCCACTACGTGACCGCCGATCTGGATGAGGGACCGATCATCGAACAGCGCGTCCAACGCGTCAACCATGCGCTGACCGCCCAAGATTTCGTCCAGCGCGGGCGCGCCGTCGAAGGCGCCACCCTGGTCCAAGCAGTGCAGTGGCACACCGAACACCGGGTGCTCATGGATGGCGATCGAACCGTCATCTTCGAATAGTCTGCAGCAGAGGTGGGACACGAGATAGTGACACCTTCCACGAGCGGTTCTATGGTAACGGTATGGCAATTATCAAAAAAGTTTTGGGCAAAACACCCCAGATCCATGACACTGTATTCCTCGCCGAGTCCGCTGCTCTCACCGGTGAGGTCACCATGGCCGAACATTCCTCGGCATTCTATGGTGCCTCCGCCCGGGGCGACTCGGCACCGATAACCGTCGGCGCCCGCTCGAATCTGCAGGACAACGTGGTCCTCCACGCCGATGAGGGTTACCCCTGCACCATTGGCGAAGACGTCTCACTAGGCCATTGCGCGATCGTCCACGGTGCAACGGTTGGTGACGGTGCGCTGATCGGCATGAATGCCACCGTGTTGAACGGCGCGAAGGTAGGCGCCGGCTCATTGGTTGCGGCAAACTCGATGGTGCCAGAAGGCATGGAGATCCCACCGGGATCCATGGTGGCCGGGGTGCCGGCAAAAATTCGTCGTGAGCTCACCGAAGACCAGGTTGCCGGACTGCGTTCCAACGCGGAGGTCTACGTACGACTCGCCACCGAACATCGTGCTGCTGAAGACGTGAAATAGCCGACAATTTTATGTTTTCGACCGGCCGATGATCCTTCGCCTCTGTTGTTTTTCTTTCATTCCATGTGAGCATAGGGATATGACTCAAAAGATCGTGATTTTGCCGGTACAAGCCGATCGGGATAACACCCCGTATGAAGATGCGCACCTCGCCACGGTGGCCGCGGCCGAACGCCACGGGTTTTCGATCGTGGATCCCGATGACGGTGACGCCACCGCCATCATGGTCGTACGAATGATCGACTCGGATATCATCGAAGCGACCCTGGAAGCCAATCCACACATCTCGTGGATACAGCTGCCCTACGCCGGGGTAGAAACCTTCCTGCCGGTCGCCGAAAAATATCCGCACGTGACCTTCACTTCCGCCAAGGGAACCTACGCGCCACCTGTCGCCGAACACGCGCTGGCCCTGACGCTAGCGTTATTGCGTCACTTGCCCGAACGCATCCGTGCCACCAGCTGGGGCGCCTCGTATGGTACAACCCTCAACGGTGCCAACGTCGTCATCGTCGGCGGAGGCGGCATCGGGGCAGAACTCGTCCGGCTCTTCTCGGTCTGGGACACAGACATCACCGTGGTCCGTCGCAGCACCACCCCGGTCCAAGGTGCCGACCGTACGGTCACCTCAGACCGGCTCGATGAAGTATTACCAAACGCCGACGTCGTCGTCGTGGCTGCCGCAGCGACACCGGAAACCACCAAGATGTTTGGACCAGAACAATTTGAGCTGATGAAAGATCAGTCCGTGTTGGTCAATATTGCCCGAGGCACACTGATCGATACGGATGCTCTGGTCGCAGCACTTGCCGACCGTCGGATCCATTCGGCTGGTCTCGACGTCACCGATCCAGAACCACTCCCCGATGGCCACCCCCTGTGGGCCGAGCCAAATTGCATCATTACGCCCCACACCGCTGATACCGCAGAGATGGTCATCCCCCTCTTAGATGCCCGGATCGAACGCAATCTGGCGAATTTAGCGAACGATGTGGCGACTGATAAATTTGAGGGTCTGGTCGATGTGCAGGCCGGATACTAACAACCGTTGGACGACTTTGATGAGGGCTGACCATGATGATCTCACCGTTGCATCGTTATCTATCTGAACTCCTCGAGAACTTACGTCCGATGACGTCGGGAAATCTCAATCCCGTCACCGAGGTCGCAACCGACCCGGACGTCAACAAGGTCGGCATCACGTTGACTACCGTCAACGGGCACCAATACTCATCGGGCGATTCCACCCATAAGTTCGCGATCCAGTCGATTGCCAAAGTCTTTTCCTACGGATTGGCACTCGATGATCTCGGTCCCACCGAAGTCGGCAAAAAAGTTGATGTGGAGCCCTCCGGTGACCCGTTCAATGAAATCTCACTGCAACAAAATACCGGTCGTCCCGACAACCCCATGATCAATGCCGGTGCCATCGCAACCGTCGGATTAGTCAAAGGCAAGGGCGGCAAAGATCGTCTGAGTCGTATTTCTCGAAGCATGGAGCTGGCTTCCGAAGGCTCACCGGGTGAACTCGAAATCAACCGGACCGTCTACCACGCCGAAAATATTGGCGGCCACCGTAACCGTGCGCTGGCATGGCTGTTGCGGTCCTTTGAGATCATCGATTCCGATCCAGAGCCCGTCGTCCAAGACTATTTCCTGGAATGCTCCACGGACGTCACCACCGAAAATCTGTCGATGATGGCCGCCACGCTCGCCAATAAAGGCGTCAACCCGGTCACCGGGCGCGAAGTCTTTTCAGAGGAGACCACCCGGCAGGTCTTAGCAGTGATGATGACGTGTGGCATGTATGACGCCGCCGGCAACTGGATGATCGACATCGGCCTACCGGCCAAATCTGGTGTCGACGGGGGCATCATGGTTGTAGTGCCAGGGCAACTGGGCATCGGGGTGTATTCGGCCCCGCTGGATCGGCACGGCAACTCAGTCCGTGGCGCAGCAGCAATTCGTCGCGTCACGCGTGATCTTGGCCTCCACTATGCGGATGCGGCGCCACTGGGTGGCTCCACGCTTCGCGCGCACTACTCGCTGGCCGATGCCTCATTGGGCGTCGTACGTTCCACAGAGTTATCGCGCATTACCGCCCAATTCGGGGATCGCTGCCAGATCCTGGAGGTCTCCGGTGATCTGGGCTTCGCCGAAACCGAGACCATGGCACGCACCATCGTCGAAATGGAAGACGACGTGTCCATGGTGATCATTGATTTCCAGGGAGTCGACGATTTTGGGCGCGCCGCCATACTCATCTTGGCCTCACTGACTGCAAAGTGGCGAGCCATTGGCAAAGACATTATCTTCATCGACTGGGGCGAGACCCTGGTCGAACATATCCTCGACTACATTGAAGTTCGCGAGGATCTCGACCTGCCCGATCCGCGAGAGAAAGCGAAAGCTGCCTCTGCCGGTCACATCGATCTGCCCTGGGATGCCGAAAGCATTGAGGAGGAGATTACCGGTGAGTTCCGCCTCTTCGACAACCGCTCTGCAGCCTTGGAATGGGCCGAGCTGCGGTTGGCCCAGCGGTATGCACGCCAGATTCTGCAGACGGACGATACGCCACGCGAACCCGGCAATGCCCCGGTCTTCGAGTTCCTTGATGACCGCGATGTCGATGTGCTGGCCGGGTACATGGAGCTGCGCAGTTATACCGCAGACACGGTGATCCGCCGTGTCGGGCAGCCTTTCGGTGGTATTTACTTCATCCGGTCGGGCCGTGTCGAACTCGCAGCAGAAGGCCGCGGCGACGCCCGGTACCGGCACGTCTACTTGTCACCGGGCACCACGTTCGGTGAGTTTGCGTTGAGCTATACGGGCCGCCAGCTGACCACCATTCGTGCGATTGATGACGTGGAAGTGCTGGTCCTATCGGCACAGAAGATCCGTTCGATTGAGAAATCAGCCCCACACTTGGCCATCCGGCTCTGGACTGCGATTGCACGCGAAGCCTACACGGTGCTAGAACAGTCCTCTCGTGAGGCCGGGGCCCGTGAAGACTACGATCCCGACCAGCACGACTAAAACACCCACCCTTGAAATCGAGTAGGTGGGTCGGGTTTCCCGACCCACCTCTCACACCACCGAGCATGCGGGACCGCACTCGGCGGTTCGCTTAGCCGTTTGGACGAAAGCG